>JBGSOH010000449.1:0-2703 GCA_041739205.1 Saprospiraceae bacterium | reverse complement strand
TTCCACAAGGATATTCTACCTTGTCAAATGATTGTAATGATTTTGATAATACTATCTTCCCTGGTTCCCCTGAACTTTGTGACAATATTGATAATGATTGTTCTGGTATTGCGGATGATGGCCTTTCTAAGATTACTTATTATATAGATATAGATGGAGATGGTTTCGGATCAGATCAAAAGGATACTATCACCTGTGCTGTGAATACTCCGATCGGCTATTCAAATAATTCATTAGACTGTGATGACAACAATAGCAATATAAATCCTAACTCTCCAGAGATATGTGACAACATCGATAATAATTGCTCGGGGCAAACTGACGAAGGATTACAAAAATTTACTTATTACATTGACATGGATAGTGATGGGTTTGGTACATCTCAAAGAGATACGCTAATTTGCTCCTCTATTGCTCCACAAGGTTTTTCACAAGTTGCAACAGATTGTAATGATAACGATTCTAATATTAATCCAAACTCGCCAGAGATTTGTGACAACATTGATAACAATTGTTCGGGCCAAGTTGATGAAGGATTGCCTGTTTTTACCTATTATCTTGACAATGATAATGATGGCTTTGGTTCAAAAGTTATTATGGAATCTTGTAATAGTAATATACCTAACAAATATACTACTAACTCTTTAGATTGTAATGATAATAATTTCGATATAAATCCTGATGCAACGGACATTCCATTAAATGGGATAGATGAAGATTGCAGTGGAGCAGATTTTGGATTAACAGACCTTGAGATCTTGAATGGCATAAATATAGTTAATCCTGCGAATAAATTTATTTTTATAAATAATCCTTCTGAGTTTCCTATTAGAAATGATATTTTTGATATTACAGGCAAGTTCATAATGCAAGTAGAATCTAATAAATATGTATATATCCCTGAATTACCTAAAGGTGTCTATATTTATAAACGAACGATGACAAGTAGCGGAATTTTTGTATCTAGTAAATTTATTGTAGTACCTTAGCAACCATTTAATGATGACAAAACTACTCAGGTACATTGGGTCCAAACCTAATTTTATTGCAGTTTTTCTGAAATTGTATGGTTATTTTAATGGTAACCTAGTTATGGAAATAACCAAAGCCAATTGATTATATTTATTGCGTAGACAAAATATTGGATGCGATAGCTTGGACAACTTAGAAGTTACATTCCTTTTAAGATTATAGGTAAATGCCCGTAAAATGATGTTGAAAACTTTGTCGTCATAAAGATTACAAGACTATAACAATATCTAAATGATTATTCTTGAGCCAAAAAAAAAGCCTTACATCTGACATCATCGTAAAAATCGATAATGTTTGGAAAAGGAAGAATACAGTCCAAAAGTATAACATAAGTTTCCACGATTTTTAGACTATTTTGCATTGCCAACGCTGGCGTCATTCGTTCTTGACTGCGTACTATAAAAACAAGATGCAGCAAAATGTAAGTAATCGTTATAAGTCTATAATTCATATAATTTTGTTTTCAATCTTTAAATTATTGCCAATATTTTAACATGATAAAATCCATTTCGATAGCAAATATAGGTTTACTTTTTAAATTTTTCAGTAAAATAAAAACGCTTCCATTCCTTTTGTAACACATTAGGAATACAAGAAATGGAAGCGTTTTATGATGTGAAGCTTACCCTGCGTTATCAAATGCCAATCTTACCCAATCAATGACTTCTTTATCAATTTCTGAAATATCGGTTAGATTTATCTTGTGAGAACAAATACCATTTGGCTTTTCTGCTTCCAATTTGCCTTTGGGTTCCACACCTTTTAGGTTGAATCCTATTTCAAATCTTGTTTTTGATGCAGGATTTAAGATGATAAATTGTTTTTTCCTTTTCAGACTCACGTAGGTTTTCTTTGGGTCGACTTTAAATTCACCACCAAACTGTGGAATCTCTGCGAGAAGTTTGTCATAAAAAGCTTTCAGATGTTCTTTACCTTTATATTGACTCACTATAAAATCATCAGCATTGCTTGCAGAATCTGCATCAGATTCCAAAACTTTTAGAGCGATCTCAGAAGCGTACCCATGAGTGATGCTGTGAGATTCTTTTAGGTATTTTACGATTTCGCCATGTTAGGAAAATCCCTGTTTCGCAATTACTTCTTTCCACTCTTCTAAAGTATGACCTGTTTTTTCTTTCAGGTTTGAGATCATTGTTTCTACTGTCTTGTCCATGATATTATATTTTATTGATGATGAAATTATTTATTTTCTACTGCTTTTTTGAGTAAATCCAAACCTGTTTAATTCATCTTTTCCATACCAGCTTTGGCACCGAAAAGCAACATAAAAAACGCATCTGGAAGGGCAGATTCTACTTTGAAATCTTGTTTTACTTCTATTCCATTGGCAGTTTCTGTAAAATAATAATCAAATGTGGGTTTAGCTACAAATGGCTTTTGGATATCACATTGCATGCCAATAAACTTTCCTTCTTGTATTTTTACGATTTCCTGAAAACCTAAGTCCTTACCTTTGTTTCCGTCCCAATGATACTTTGCACCTACTGCTCCATCTTGTCCCTTTACTTCATATTTTTGACCTGGATCTTCGGCGAGAAATGGTGACCATTTAGGGAAGTTTTTCAGGTATTTTACCATATCAAAAACTTCTTGGTTACTACCTTTAATAGTGACTGTTTTAATGATTTGAATGCTTTTCAAACCGCTAGC
>JBGSOH010000429.1:0-7938 GCA_041739205.1 Saprospiraceae bacterium | reverse complement strand
GTTTATACCGTCTCCAGTGACTTTTAAGCTAAAGACAAAAAGGCGGTGAGATTCCGTCTGTGGAAAATAAGTTACCCAAACAAAAGTATTACTTCCATTTTGTGCATTTTGTTATACAAACTATCTTCTGAAGTTTAATTTATATTGCTGTATGATAAAATGAAATGAATTTTTTAACATCAATTCACAAAGGATAGCTATTTGCCTCGAGCCGGCGAGGCTTTAACTTTTTTACTTCAGCGAGTCCACTCTAAAAGCTAAAATTAAAAAAAGAGTCCTGAAAGGACTCAATATGAATAACTGTGGGTGCAACCCACGGTTTAATCAATAGCACTGCTCAACCCTGAAAGGGTTGAATGTTAGCATGATAAACCCCTGCGGGGTTTAGAAATCCTTGATATTGTCTTCCACCGGTTTTACCGATGGTTATTCAAATTTTATCCCTTCGGGATAATCAAATTACTTTTTAGAGTGGACTCTTCAGCAGTTTTGGCTCAAGCAGTTTTTTGTTTATACCGTCTCCAATGACTTTTAAGCTAAAGACAAAAAGGCGGTGAGATTCGGTCTGTGGAAAATAAGTTACCCAAACAAAAGTATTATTTCTATTTTGTGCATTTTGTTATACAAATTAATTTTTCAATTGGCTTTATGATTAGATTGAATGAATTTTTAATCATCAATTCTTAAAGGATAGCCATTTGCCTCGAGCCGGCAAGGCTTTAACTTTTTTACTTCAGCGAGTCCACTCTAAAAGGTAAAACTAAAAAAAGAGTCCTGAAAGGACTCAATATGAATAACTGTGGGTGCAACCCACGGTAAAATCAATAGCACTGCTCAACCCTGAAAGGGTTGAATGTTAGCATAAAAAAAGTCCTTCATTAAATTTTTTAATACTGAAGGACTTTTATATTTGTATTATACTATGAGTCTACGCTGAAAACGTTTGAATTTTGATAATCAAACGTTCTTTACCCGACCCTAAAGGGAAACGATTGATTATCAATAGAGTAGGGAACAGTATATTCCAGGTACTCGTACTAAGGACTTTTCAGAGTAGACTAAACTTTTAAAATCAATCGTGGTCATGTCCACCATGATGCACATGACCGTGGTCTAATTCCGAAGGTGTGGCATCTCTTACTGCTAAGATTTCACCTTTGAAGTGAAGGGTTCTACCAGACATTGGATGATTAAAATCTACGACTATCGCATCTATTTTTGCTTCTTGGACAACGCCATGATAAACTCTGCCTTCATGATCATTCATCTCTAATGGACTTCCCGGGATTAGCTTAGATCTATCTATATTGCCTGTTTCGTCCGCAAAAGATCCAATAGGAATTTCTACCACAGCTTGGTCTTCGTATAATCCGTATGCATCTTCTGGCTCAAGTGTAAAAGCAAAAGAGTCACCTGCTAATTTATCTTCTAAATGTTCTTCAAATGAAGGCAACATCATACCGACACCAAATATAAATTCTAATGGATCAGCTCCATATGTTTCTTCAATAAATTCACCTTCTGCGGTGTCTTCTGTGAGTCTGTAATGCAAAGACACTACATGATTTTTTTGAATATTCATACTTTTGTATTTGTTAATGGAAAAAAAATAAGGTGTAAAGGTAGTACAATAATTTTAAAATACTACTGATATTCCTACCATACCATTGATTCCGACACTTGGATAACCATACCATCTTTCGTATTTATTATCCAATAAATTGATGCCGCGTACAAAAGCACCAAATTTTTCAGTGAATTTATACTCTACAGATGCATTTAAATCAAATAACACATTGGACTTGGTTATCTCTCCATTTTTATTGATGAAATCTACTTTGTCATTAAAAAATAACTCTCCTTTTATTTTTAACTTATTTTCTAGAAAGCTGATTTTAGAATATGCATTTGCTTCTAAATTTGGCAGGTGCCAAGCATTCTCGAGTATATTTAAATCAAATACATTTTGGGTCAGCCAACCACCTAATGTGATATTATCAGTGATGGCAAAGTCTAAGTTACCACTTAAAAACACGACGTTTAGATCATCTGTGATCATGTCAAAATATCTCAAGTCGGATCTGTTGTTAAGCAGAAATACTTGATTGCTAATTTGTTTGTAACCACCTTTTATCTGATAATTTAGGAAAGAAAATTGACCTTTTACCCCACCAAAATATTCTCGACGAATGGCATTGGTTACAGAAGTTATATCTGTAGATAACCAAGGATTGATAGCGGCAGTATTACGAAGATTGTTGGTAAAATAATCTTGGGTAGTTCCGACAAATATCTGGAGATTAGGGCCTACAATACCATATGAAAGTAATACTTCTGGAAATAATGCTGACTGTTTATTACCATCATAAATATAATTCAATCCTACGTTTACAATAAAATTTCCAAACTCAGTTTTAATGGAAGGCACCAACTTCGTAGTAAACAAATTTATAGAAGAGTCAGCATTCATAGCCGTTTGTTCTATACGACCATCAAGCATAAAGACAGTTGCTTCACCAATATGTTTTTCGCCATGACCTGCGAGGGCAATCATGCTTTCTCGAGCATCGGTATTATCCATGTTAAAGCTTTTGAGCGCAAGGTTCAGGTCGTAGTTGATATTGTATTTAGTACGTTCTGCATTGGTAATACCTGCTTTTACATCGAGGGTATTTAAACTACGTTTTGATGCAGCTTCAGAAAATATATTGCTGACATCTAGATCTGTGTGGTAGAAATATCTATTATTGTTAGCAAACTTCACACCACCATAAAGTTTTGTGTTTTCTTTGATCATATATGAACCATAAACATCCGCAGAAAGGTTGCTGTATTTTTGGTAAGGATTTTTATTGGAATTGTCCAAAGCGCTGAAATCCAAATGAATACCTGCATCATACGTGTCTTTTTTTGCCGTGTGGTAACCTGCCATTACGTCAGGATTGTTTAAGATACCATATCCTGCGATGATGTACCCTTTATTCACTTTGAATGGACTATCAGGGTTCATGGCAAGTGGTTTGATCTGCGGATCAGGGTATTTAAGCTCTATCGGCACAATGGTAATGTCATACTTATAAGCAGGACTAAAAGGTTTTTGCACAGGTAAAACAGATTTTATGGTAACCTTTTGGGCATCTTCAAGATTTGCTTCAAATGACTTGATTACTTTCACTTGATTTAACTGAATCTTGGTAGTATCGTTTTGTGCGCCAAGTTGACATGTGACAAGGAATGTGATAAAAATGATAAAACGATTCATATTGTATTTTTAATTTATTTGCTAATAAATGTATTTCTATTATTTACCACCTGAAGATTGCATTTCTAATTGGTTTGTTCCAGGTGCTTTAATTCTATTGTTTTGTTGCTCAAGGGTCTCAATAGTTTTCAATTTTGCTGTTGCAGTGGATATCAACTCTTTATCATCTGCAAAATTTTCGACAACTGCTTCTAGTGCTGCTCTAGCATTAAACAAATCTTTGTTTAAGACGTAGATATCCGACATAAGGATCAAACTTTTAGCTATCCAATACGGATACAGTGTGTTCTTCTCATTGGCTGCATTACATTGATTCTCTGCTTCTTCGATTTTATTTTGTTTAAATAAAATGTCTGCTACCAAAAATCTAGACTCAGCAGCTTGATTGTTATTAATCATATCACCCACTTTGGTAAATGAAGATTTTGCAGCATCCCATTCACTGTTTTTGTATTGGATTTTACCTAAATAATAGATCGCTGAAGATTTATCATCTATATTAGATTGTGGATGATTTGATACCAATGGACTGTATTTTTTAACGGCATCGCTATTTCCAACTCTAAAACCACTACGTAACGCACCTAATGTCGCTTGATATTTTTCAGCTTCATCTTTAGTATTGCTATAGTAGAGATCATAATATTTATAAGCTTTGTCAAAAGACTGTGTGTGGTTATAAGATATCAACGCTGCCTTTTTTAGGGCTTGGACATAATATTCAGATACACCAAGCTTGACCAGTTTTTCATAATCATCTAAAGCTGCACTATATTTTTTAAGAATAGTATTTGATTCAGCCCTATAATAGTGTGCTTTTATACGATTGGCACCATTTGGGTATTTTGACAGGTAATTGTCAAAACCAAGGATCGCTTTGTCATATTCCCCATCATTGTATCTTAAGTCACCGACCATATATGCCAGTGAATCTGCCGCCATTCCTGTGAGTGAATATCCCGGCAAAGTACCTACATAAGCGATGTATTCGTCAGATTGCCCCAGATCGTTGATATATATTTCTTGTAAACTTAACATGGCGCTTTCTGCTTCCTTTGAAGAAGGATTATTGTCAAAAATGCTTTTGTATTGTTTGATGGCAGAAGTCATGTCACCTTTATTATAGGCAATCAAACCAAGCTTAAGATAAGCAGCATTTTTTAATGGGCTATTTTTGTAATTCGTAACCAATTCTGTAAACGAACTATAAGCATTGTCTACGTTTTCTAGTTCGAAGTATGTATCTCCTAGCTGCAAGAGTGCGTCATCAGCGTATTCTGATGTAGGATAATCTTTTTTGATATCTAACAGTGTCAATACCTTTTCATATGGCTCACCGAGTAGACCTTCGATCATTGCCTTTTGGTACATGGCATATACAAAACTACCTTGTTTTTTGGCTATAGCTTGTTCGTAAAAAACCATTGCATCTTGATATTGATTAGATTTAAAAAGACAATCCCCTGTACGAACTAAAGCATCAGGCAATACCTTATTCAATAAATCATTATTTTTGATAGAATTTCTTTTGATATTAAAACCTACTATTGCGTTTTTAAAACTTTTTTCCGCATTTTTATAGTCTTTAAGTTCTAGATAATTATACCCTTGCGCATAATGTCCAACATTAGGTGAAGACTCATCAGGTAAATTTTCAAGTCCATTAGAAAGGTCAAAATAATCTTCAAATGCGTTGATGGATTTTTTATATTCACCTTTTTCATTTAGGATTTGAGCCATCCAAAAAGATGCTTGTGCATACGATGATTTATTCAGCTTATACTTTTTTGATTTCTCAAAGTTTTTGTTGGCATTATCTGTTTCACCTGCATTGTACAATTGCATACCATATTTAAGGGCGACATTTTGATACGTAATCTTTAATCTATCTGTCAATGATGGTAATCCTTCTATGATTTGAATAGCCGATGCAAAATCGCCCGTATTCTCGAGGATATCGGTGATGATGTCTTGTGATTGTTTGTGGTAAGGAGAGTCCTTGTCCAATTTGACGAGCGTGTTTATGGCTTCTCTTTCGAATCCTGCTTCGGCGGAGAGCTTACCATAATTAAAGGTGGCTTCTTCCTTCATACTTTGTTCGTAATCCATCAAACTTACTTTACGGAAAGCAGCTCTAGCAGAGACCAAATCACCAGTTCGGTAGTAACAGTCAGCCAAATAATAATTGACCAATTGACCAAGTTTGGAGTCCAAAAGGTTTAATTCTTTGAAGTTTTTGATGGCTGACTCATATTTTTCTAATTGATATTGAGCAAATCCTAATTGGTAAAACTCTTCTATCGTGAGTTTGTCCGTATTGGCTTCGTAATACTCAAGATGTGGCAGTGCTTTTTCGTATTCTTTACGTTTGAAGTAAGACTGACCAAGGAGCAATCTGATTTCCTTTCTGTTTCTGAGTTCAGGATCCCTTAAAGATTGTTCTGCATACGAAATGACTTTTTCTGGTTGGTTTTGGGCAAAATATATCTGCGTAATATAATATGGTACAAATGACTTGTACACATCAGAACTGTTGACTTTTTGGAAACTTTGTACGGCATCAGCATAATTTCCTTTGAAGTAATCGCAAAGGCCAAAGTAATAGTTAGATGCGTAGTAATAAATGTTTTTTATTTCTTTGGTACGTCCAAAATCTGCTTTAGCTTCATCAAATTCTTTATTTACAAAATGCGAATACCCTTTTTTGAAGCTTGCTTCCGACATGTCTAGTTCAGGTAGATTGTCAAGATCAGCCATTGCGTACATCTCCGTAGACTTTTTATACCATTTTTGGTTATAGTAATAACTACCAAGCTCAAGGATGGCAGGTGTGGTGATTGGATCAGGATATTTAAGACCTATGAAAGATAAAAGTTCATTTTCGCCACTGCTGAGATCAAGCCTTAGACCTGAGATAGCTGAAAGAACAGCTGCATCATTCATTAAATTATCAAACTGATCTTGGGTAGGTGGTATAGATTGTCTAATATGTTCATTGGTAATAAATCTTGTGGGACCATAAAGTTGGGCATCAAAGAATATTTGGCCAAGCTTGTATTTCTCCAATCGATCTTTGTCTATGGCATTTTCTTGCGCATAATTGTAGGAAATCATAAAGCTCAAAAAGCAAATAATTAATAATGTTCTCATTTGTATCTTGTTTACCTGAAAATTATTCTATCGTAAAAGGTCATTGAAATAAAACGCAAAATTACAAAAAAATATTTGCAAGTAGTATATAATGAAGCAAATACAAATAGAAGATTTATTGAATACAAACCGTTCCGTCAAAATAAAGTTGCTGTAAATTTGTCTTTTATGATCGGATGTGCATTAAAAACTACCGTAGATTTTGGGTATATTTTATGAATTCCCATGTTAAAAAGTAATAAAAGTTTATATTTGCGTCCAATATGACAGATAGAATTAATAGTTTTATATCGGGCGAAACAACCTTGGATGAAATCAGTGTTTCGGAACTTGAAGGGTTGATTGCCGATTTTCCGTACGCCGATACATTTAAAGTGCTTTTGGCAAAAAAAATGAGTAGTGGAGTGAGTCATTCGTTAGCAATTCAACGCAATGATATACAGTTGCCAAACTTTCAGAATGAAGGTGAAATAGCGCCTGCAGGTGATATTCAATATGCTATATTAGAAAATGAAGATGTGGACCTAATAGAAGAAACGACTGACGAGAATACAGGTTTTGAAGATAACCAAAACATTGTAGCTGACATAGAAGAATTAGTGGATAACTCCACAAGCATGGTCAACAATGATGAAACTAAAACAATGATGGAATTAGAGTTGAAAGTGGAAGAAGTGCAAGTTGTAGAGGAGATAGTCTCTTTGGAAAATAATCCAATAGATATCGAAAATGACACGGAAGATTTAGAATCTAGTGATCTATATTTCGAAAGTGATAATGAAAAGCCAAAGAAAAAAGAGAAAAAGGGCAAAAAAAATAAGGCTGACAAATTTGGTTTGAAAGAATATAGTGGTATTTCTGACTTTTCTAAATGGCTTTTATCGTTCAAAAAGGATGATGTAGAAAAAAGAATTAGGAAGGAAGAAAAGGCGGCCAGAAAGAAAATCATTGAAGACAATGCCCGTAAATCAGTAACAAAATCGTCTGCAATTATTTCAGAACCATTGGCTGAAATACTAGCTTCTCAAGGTCATTTGGATGATGCAAAAAAAATGTATGAGCAACTTATGCATAAATATCCAGAAAAAAGTAGTTACTTTGCGGCCAAAATTAATAATCTTCTAAAAATTTAACATATGACCACAGCATTAACCATATTAATAGCAATAAATTGTGTGCTTTTGATGGCCGTAGTACTTATCCAGAATTCAAAAGGTGGTGGAATAGATTCATCATTCGGTGGTGGCGCTGCCAATCAAATGTTTGGTGCATCTAAATCAACAGACTTTGTAGAGAAAGTGACTTGGGGACTTGCAGCAGCATTATTTATATTGTGTATTGTAACAGCAGTTTTGGTAAATTCAAGCACTGGTGGTTCATTAATACAACCTGTTCAGTAATTATTTGAGATAAGTTTTTTATCTATAAAATATTAAGGCTTACCATTTTTATCGATGGATAGGCCTTTTTTCGTTTATTGAATGTTAGAGTATGTTTAAATTTTTATTGCCTTACAATCAATATCT
>JBGSOH010000398.1:0-2902 GCA_041739205.1 Saprospiraceae bacterium | reverse complement strand
TTTTATAGATTCTGATGGTAAACCAAACAAAGATGTTTTTAAATTCATAATTTGAAAGGGAACTATATGGAAAAGATAAAACTGTTTTTGATCATTTCTTTGATGTTCTCTTGGGTTGTCTCAAAGAGTCAAGATAACGATTTTCATAGGGTATATGAAGGAAGTCTTGGTGGTTTTACAGATATTAGCTATTACAGATTAAAGAATCCTGATTTTCTAGGATATCTATTTGTTGACTTTAGCATTGGAAGACAAAATGAGAAAAAACGTAGGTTATTTCATTTCAACATAAGACAATCTAATCAGTCAAATTTGATTCATGATTTCACATATCGTGGATTTGGATTTGATTATACAAAAACAAAAAAACTGTTTAGTTTCGATAAAAATGGTTTGTTTATAGGTACAGCATTTAGTCTAGATTATGTTACAATCAATGGTGAATCCCAAAGTGATACAATTGAAAACCTTTATGCAAAAAACATTGCAGCGGGCATTAACTTTAAGGCAGAATATATTCACTTCCTAAAAGAAGACATGCATCTAATATTTGGAGTGAGGATGAATATTGTAGAAGTTGGTTGGCTCCATACAAAAAGTGATAGACCCGACTTAGGAAATTTGACTACACTAAGTCAACCTAATTTTCCAACACCATTTCATTTTGAGAAAATAAACTTTTATCTAGGTATTGGTTTACATAAATTGAAAAAAGATGCACCACTTAAAGAATAAATTTGAAATCAAAGAAACTTCATACTATGTATATACAACACCATTTTATTAAGGGTATGTTTAAAAATACACTTATCTTTGTAATATAATTTATAATAACTGATGTATTATGAGCACTTTACCATTGAATAATGATCAAGTTTTAGACAAACTTATATTGGAAATGAAAAAATTGTCTCCAGAATCAAAGTTAAAACTTAGTGAAGCTATTTGGTCAGGAGATATGGTCATTCCACAATCTCATCAAGATATCGTTGAAAAAAGGATGGAACAATCAAAACTAAATCCTGAGCGGGTGAAAGAATGGGATAAGATTAAAGATAATTTTAAATTCAATGAGTAAATGTATTTTACTACAATAATTGAAGAAGACGCCATTGAAGATATTCAGGAAATTATCAATTGGTATGAAAAGAAGCAAAAAGGCTTAGGTAAAAGATTTTTTTCTGCCATGTCGGCACAAATAGAAACAATAAAAATAAAACCAGAAAAATTTCAAAAAAGATACCTTGATGTCAGGTGTTTAGTATTAGTTAAATGGCCATTTCTTATTCATTATAACATTAACAAAGATCTAGGTTTAGTCAATATTTTTGCTGTTCTCTATACGAGTAAAAATCCAAAAATTTGGAATAACCGAAGATTAAAATAAATTCAATCAATGCAAAATAATTCTTTAGCACAAATACAAACTGCCCTAAAAAACGGTTCTACAAACTGTGAAAACATCATTCAGTATTATCTCGGCAATATCAAAGCTACAGAACATCTTAATGCCTATGTAGAAGTATATGCTGAAGAAGCGTTGGAAAAAGCAAGATCGCTAGACATCAGAATAAAAGAAAATCCTAACGCTTTGGGCAAGCTTTTTGGTTGTGTTGTGTCTATTAAAGATCTAATCGTGTACAAAAATCATAAAGTAAGTGCCGGCTCAAGAATCTTGGATGGATTTGAAAGTCAATTTAGTGCTACGGCCGTGGAATTGCTGCTAAAAGAAGATGCCATCATCATCGGAAGGACAAACTGCGATGAGTTCGGTATGGGTTCGGCCAACACAAATTCATATTTTGGTCCAGTCAAAAATGCTTCCGATACGACTAGAATATCTGGCGGATCGAGTGGTGGCGCGGCTGTATCAGTTCAGGCGGATACTTGTCTTATAGCACTTGGCACAGATACAGGTGGATCAGTAAGGCAGCCTGCAGGTATGTGTGGCGTAATGGGTTATAAGCCTTCCTATGGCATGGTTTCTAGACATGGATTGGTAGCATATGCATCGTCTTTTGATCAATTGGGATTATTGGCAAAACATGCATCTGACCTTGATATTGTGATGTCTGTAGCGTCTAAAACAGACGAATACGATGCGACGATGTTCCAAAAAGATACATACAGTAGTCAAAATGAACTAAAAAAAGAAATAAAAGACTACACATTTGCTTACCTAGGGGAAGCTCTTAAAAGTGATGCCCTTGATAATGATATCAAACAATCCATAACATCCTACATAGACTCGCTTAAGTCATCAGGCGCTCAGGTATCCAAAGTAAGTTTTCCATTATTGGAATTTTTGGTTCCTACTTACTACATCTTGACGACAGCTGAGGCTTCTTCCAATTTAAGCAGATATGACGGCGTGAGGTATGGACATAGAAGTGCTGAAGCTAATTCGCTCGAAGAAATGTATGTAAATTCGAGATCAGAAGGATTTGGAGATGAAGTAAAAAAAAGAATCATGTTGGGTAGCTTTGTGTTGAGTGAAGCTTATTATGATGCTTATTTTACCAAAGCTCAGCAAATAAGAACGATGATAAAACAACAGATACAAAACATATTCAGTCAGTATGATTTTATCATTTTGCCTACTGCACCTAGTGTGGCATGGCCAATAGATCAGAAACCAACGGACCCATTAGAAATATATTTATCTGATATTTATACTGTTTTGGCTAATCTTGCGGGTATTCCTGCGATCTCTATTCCGTGTGGAAAAAATAGTGAAGGATTGTCATTTGGTGTTCAACTAATGGCAAATGTGAAAGAAGATAAAAAGTTAATTCAGTTTGTACAAAATTATAGTTTGGCATAGTTATTGATTTACAGTGTATTACAAATAATGTTTTGTTAACAAGTATATTTATTTGACAAATTCATCTTTTTGTGCTAT
>JBGSOH010000392.1:0-3912 GCA_041739205.1 Saprospiraceae bacterium | reverse complement strand
ATTGCTATTTGTTCCACGATCTGGCCACCCGCGTACAATTGTTGTGTGCTAGCAGCAGCTGCATACTCCCATTCAGCTTCAGATGGCAGACGATACTTATATTTCCCTTTAGAAAGTTTATTTAGCTTTTCAATAAACTTTATGGCATCATAATAAGAAACATTTTCTACAGGACACTTCTGACACTTTTTAAACTCGCTGGGATTTTCATTCATTACTTTTTGATAGATAGATTGGGTGACCTCTATTTTAGATATTTGAAAAGAAGCAATGTTTATTTCAGTGACGGGTTGTGCATCTTTTGCGCAATTTTCATCTGAGCAACCTAAATAATGTTTACCACCTGGAACTTTTACCATGATATCTTCAATTTCCAATATCAATGGAGATATTTCTTCATTATCTGTACTATTAGGTTTGTCACTTGGTTTTGTCAAAGACTCAGTTGGTTGAATTTCCTGCAACGAGATAGGCTTACTGGATTGTGATAAATTTTCAATAATTTTATTTGCTTCAGAAATGTATGGACTTTTCGGATATAAATGAATGAAGCTTCTAATTGCTTCAGGATTATTTGATACCTTGACTTCATCCCACTGCTTATTCTCTAATTCTTTGTTTATATTGGTTATGCTAGATGTCGCAATATCATTAAACTTGCCATTAGGATACGTTTTTAGGTAGTCCTGAAAAAGTACAATATTATTTTGAGACACTATTTTCTCCCAATATTCTTCTTCATTTTTTTGATGAAGCTTTTTGATGGCATCTTTCGCCGTTGAAAGTTTTTTACTCTTTGGATATTTTTCTATGAAGAGTCTAAATGCTTCTTCTGAGTTATTGGTAACAGCTACATTCCACAGTTCATCTTCATTGGTGACTCCAGCATTGAGAATTTTGTCTTGGATACGTTTTTTTATAGTAGCTATTTTGTCACTTTGAGGAAATTCTTTAATAAATCTTTCCATCTCTTTTATGTCACCACTTTTCTCAATTACTTCCCAATTCTTTTGTTCTATTTCCCCTTGTTGACTTTGAAGACTATCTGTAATGGAGACAATACTCTCTACCTTTGTTTTAGCCATTAATAAGGTGTATTCTATTTCCGCTCCATATTTATCAAGATAAAAAACAGTATCATTAATGTATGCTTTAGGTGTACTAAAATATCCTAGTTGAATACTGTCGTAGATTCTATCTTTCAGCACCATATCAGATTGAATGAAGTATTTCCCATCTTTATTAAGCACTCTAAAATCCCTTTTTAAAAAAAGCAAACTAGAAAGTAAAACAATCAATAAAAAAGATCCAATAAAAAAGGGAACAAAAAATCGTTTTTTAGTTGCTTTATTTGTTTCCCCTATAGAACTTTGTTGGCCCAAATTAATCTTAGTTTTTGGCTCATTTCCTAATGTACTTGCCTTCGATTTTGGGTTAAAAACCATTGTAGTATTGTCTGACAAACTAATTGGTTCTGCTCTATCGACTATTATTGTCTCAATTTTGTTTACAATAATATTGATACTTTGTATTCTTTTATCAGGATCTACTACTAAACAATGTCTAATAATGGTTTGATAAGGCTCTGGAATTTCATTTATCTCTAACGGTATAGAACCACTTGTGATTTTTTTTATGGCATCAATTTGTAAATAATTATTGCTAACACCTTCTTTGTCTATATCAAAGGGCACTTTACCTATAAAAATCTCAAACAATATTACTCCGAGACTCCATATATCTACATTTCCTTTTGTTTTTGTATTAAGTAATTGTTCAGGAGCACTATACTTGATGCTTCCACCTACGAAACTATTGGTTTTGAATGTAAGGTTAATATTTCCTACATTCTTACTTAGCCCAAAGTCAGTAATTTTAGGGATAAACTCATTATCCCTTTTGGAGATGAGAATATTACTACTTTTCAGATCTCTGTGTACAATATGGTGTTGATGCAAAAATGCTAAACCATTGATTACACCATTTGCAATTTTTAGTTTCTGTACGTCTAAAAGTTGATTTCTTTTGATAACATCAGACAAGTTTCCATCGGGATAGTACTGTAAAATTCCGTAATCAAAAACACCGTTAGGCATTTCAAATCTGTAACAATCTTCATAATAGGCAATATTTTTATGATCAGGAAGACTTTTGGATAAGTTTACTTCAGAAAACAGTGAAAGCTGTTCGTACTCTTCATCAAACTCTGCAATTTTGATAGCCACATACCTATCTCTTACATCATCATAAGCTTTATAAACTTTACCAAACCCACCTCCACCGATCAAGTCTGATCTCAGATTATATTTATACCTACTGAAAAATGCTGATTGCTCCATTGGTGAATAAAATGACTTTTGGACTTATACTTTAAAATTGTGAATACCTTAAATCCAAAAGAATAAAAGTGGCATTATCTGATGCAAATTCATTTATTTTTGATTTTAAGGTAGATATAAATTGGGGCATGTCTTCTTTTTTTAAATCTTCTAAAAAAGATACCTCGTCGATCAACTCCCACACGCCATCTGAACAAATTAATATAACATTTGAATTCCTTAATTCTTGTCTTTTATTCAAAGAAATATCATTTATCTTTAGCAAAGAGCCTGTACCTATACTCGTGGTCAACTGATGTCTAAATGGGTGATTTGATGTAAGTACATCTTCACTAGCAACATGGTGATCCATCATTTGCTGTAATAATGTGTGATCTTTCGTATGCCAAATATTGCTACTTTCAGCATCCAAGAGATAAACCCTAGTATCTCCAATATTCAAAATAGAGAATTCTGTCGGACTCCAAAATTTAACCAAAGCGATAGTGGTGTGTCCGTCTTGACCTGGAAACTCAATCTTCAATGTTTCCTTAAGAAATTGATTAGCATCCATTAGAATATTGGTCAAAGTATTTTCATCCTTAATTTCTGATCGTCTTTCATAAATATAGTCAGATACCCATCGAGATGCAAATGCACCTTGATCACTTCCTCCAACGCCATCACAAACCAAAAACAATCCTGACTCTGGATCCATTCTAAAACTATCCTGTTGATATTTACGTTTGCCAATATGTGTATGTGAATATATTTTCATAATGGTCTCTTAGCACCCCAAGTTAGGGTTTTTATATTCTCTTCAGTACGTTCTATGATAATTGCTTTTACCATTTGCAATGTCAAAGGTATATGGATAAAGATACTAGTGTCTCCAATGATAATCTCATCATTATGAACTAAAAATATTTTATCATCTGAGAAGAGATGTTGATTTTTATATCCTTTAAGAATAGTGCCATTTGCACTTATATTATCTGACAAAATAAGAAATTGCTCTCCTTTTCCATTTCGTCGCCAATCAATTATAAAATGTTTCCGACTTATTTTTGTGTCATTGGATTTTATACCCACATAATTTGCATCTTCAGCCATATTGATATCATTGCTATACCGACCTATTAGATTGACGCCTTGCTGCAGCGGATATTCATCATATTGTCCATCTATTCCAGATACTTTTAGCATGGGTTTATTTGCTGAATCCATCATGAAACATAACTTTTGTGATACAACAATACCTTACAATATTTACACCTATATTCTTCCTTTAAAGACATCATATAAGTGGAGTCTGGAATAAAATTATTGCAATTCGGGCAAACATAATTTGTTTTATGTTGATCCCTCAATAAGCGTTTTTCCTTTTCTTTAACTTGATTAGTCTTGTTGGATTTGTTAAAAAAATATAAAGAAATCAAACCAAACAAAATGGTAGACAATAGAATATACTTAAGATTATTTTCTGGAAGGATCATTCTGATGACCAAGCCTGAGACAGCAGTAATTAAAAAGGAAATTCTGAATAGAATCATCATATTTGTGGCTTTTTTATCTTGATCATCCATAGCTTTGT
>JBGSOH010000346.1:0-2158 GCA_041739205.1 Saprospiraceae bacterium | reverse complement strand
TTTTATATAAAACGAATCCAATTGACTTTCATAAAATAGAGCATGATTTAGGAACAAAGTAGAATCAATCAATCGTACATCTTTTTGAATACTTGGATAACGCTCCTTGAAAGAATTAATATCTTGTATAGTTCCTCCTTTCTTTGCTACTTGCAAAATGAGTTCTTTTAACAGAACTAGATTTTCAATCGCAATAATCTTATCCATAGTATTATACAAATGACTAATGTCGCCAAAATTCTTATTAATCAACACGTCCTTGTAATTATTACATAAGGTGGCAGTGTCAAATTTGCCGGAATAATACATTTTTTCAGCTTCATAATAATCATAGAAATTCTGGCAACAACAAGTTTCTTGTGATCTAACAAAAAAGGATAAACCAAAGAAAAGTAAAAATAGGAACCAACTTCTGAAAACTTTAATGTTCATAAATATATATTAAAGTACATAAAAAACGCTTTCTTCTCTGTCGATGCGCAAGATTTCTACAACATGAGACATATCTCCACTTAGATTTTTGTTTATGCTATCTGAAATACGACGCTTTGTTTCTTCATCTAGATAATTTGGATCAAACATTTCTATATTGACTTCATTACTATTTTGTAATTTAAAACCAGTTTTCATAAATTTCTATATTTTTTTAAATAGACAAATGTAAAATCATTTATAACTTCCCTTCACACTCCTTCAAAAATATCATCTATACTTATCGAAAGTCCTAGCAAAGTCTTCACAGGAACTACGTCGTCTTCAGAAAAAGCATTGAGTCGATGATATTTCCCATTCTCTAGGATAAATACTTCTACTAGACGTATCTCCGCAAATACGATCCAGTATTCGCCTACGCCTGCTTCTTCATAAATGCTGTATTTGTATTGGGTATCTCGTTTTATATCCTTTCCAGCGACGATTTCTATTACAAAATCTGGGACTCCAAAAACGGCAGTTTCTTCTATGATTTTCGGATCACAAATTACACAAATATCAGGCTGTACCACATTGGTGGACTTGGTTCGTTTTTTATTTGCAATGGGAAGTACTACATCAATAGGCGCATTGAAAACTTGACATTTATGACCTTCCAATTGTTGCCGCAACCTATAATAAACATTCCCGTTTATAATTTGATGTTTTGTCCTTGGTGCAGCACACATCCTAAATATCTTACCACGGATGATCTCTACCATCTCGTCTATTTCTAACTTGAGATAGTCGGCATAAGTATAGATTCTATCATAATCTATGACTGGCTCTTTGACTTCTTCCGTCTCTGTATTTTCTATGGTTTTGTATTCCTTCATGCGTATTATTGTTTAATCTTATGCAAATATATGGAAAATTACTAAGTCAACAATTGAATTTTTGTAAAAACAATTTTCAAAATCAATTCCTATATTCTACCTAATGTCTATTTTTGCAAAAAAATAATAAAATGGGATTATTAAGTGGAAAAGTAGCTTTGATCACTGGTGGATCAAGGGGAATAGGTGAAGCCATCGTTATGAAATATGCGGAAGAAGGTGCTGATATTGCTTTTACATACGTGTCTTCTGAAGAAAAAGCCCTTGCTGTAGTGGCTGCGGCTGAACAAAAAGGTGTTCGTGTCAAAGCATACAAATCTGATGCATCTGATTACGCACAAGCAGAATCACTGGTAAACGAAGTAGTGGAGACCTTCGGAAAGATAGATATATTGATCAATAATGCAGGAATTACCAAAGATACATTAATGCTTAGAATGAGCGAAGAACAATGGGATCAGGTCATGCACGTCAATCTTAAATCTGTATTCAACCTTACAAAACACATATTAAAGCCGATGATGAAAAATCGATCTGGCTCCATTATTAATATGAGTTCGGTGGTTGGTGTTTTTGGCAATGCAGGTCAAGCAAACTATGCCGCATCTAAGGCGGGGATTATCGGTTTTACAAAGTCCATCGCCAAAGAAGTCGGTTCGCGTAATATCAGATGTAATGCAATCGCACCTGGATTTATAGAAACAGATATGACACACGTGCTTACTGATGATCAAAACCAACCGAGAGCGTATCACAAGCTTGCTCAAATCCTCCTATTATGGCGGAAGTGCCATAGGCTGGATTAGGGGGAAATATGAGATTGCATAAGTCCACAAATGCCTCAAAAGTAT
>JBGSOH010000244.1:0-11977 GCA_041739205.1 Saprospiraceae bacterium | reverse complement strand
AAGTATGATAAAGGAAACAAACATCTCTACGAATAGCAGAAAGTTGTTTTTTTTGTTATTCCAAATAAGTTTGATGATATGTCTTAACATGATTATTTATATTTTAAGGCTTCTACAATGTGGACTTTGGCCATTTTGGATGCGGGTATAAATCCAGAAATGACACCGAAGACAATAGTGATGAAAAAACTAAGGGCAAAAAACAGAATATCAAATTCTAGTACAAGCTCTCCCAATAGATTCAAGTTATTGGACAAGCGGATCAAAAAAATGGTAAAAATCATTCCTAAAAGTCCACCAATAAAAGTTAATATTACGTTTTCGAATATGAACTGAATCAAGATGCCATTACTATCCGCACCAAAGGCTTTTCTGACACCAATCTCTGCAGATCGGTCCATGATTCTACTTATATTGAGGTTGATAAGATTTAAAGTAGGCACCAAAATAAAAATGCCGATCAAAGCAAAAACAATCCATCGCAGGTAAAATAAACTTTCTGCGCCATCTTCCATATAAATGACATCTCTGGCAAGGGACTCTTGAAATGTGAATGGCATGGCTTCTATTTGGTTATATGCGATACCATTAGTTCTTGATGGGTCTAAGAAAGGAACTCTCGACACTATGTCTTTGATTTCAGCTTTTACAGCATCAATGTTTCCATTTTTGGCTAGAAATACAGCCATGTAATTTCCAAAATAGCCTGTTTCATACACATCATCGGGCAAGATGCTGCTAGGTAAAAACAATTGACCATTGATAGCTAGGTTGACCATTTTTGCTTTTTCAATGATGCCTTTTACAAAAAAGTTTTTGCCATCAACTAGCATTTGTTTACCGATGATTCCATTAGTACTTCCAAAATATTTTTTTGCCAGTTCAGAAGTAATCACAGCCATATAAGCTTTTTGATCTATATCCGCTTTGCTAATAAAATTTCCTTCCAGTAGTTTGAAATCGAAGATATCAAAATAATGTTCGTCCACATAAGAAGTTGTAATATCTATTTTTACACTATTGACATACACATTATACTTACTAGTAGGAACAATAAATGTGAATTTTTCTGCACTATGGAGTTGTCTAAAATAGCTATCCAAAAACTTTTTACCATACCATGATATAGAGGTACTTTTGTTGTTATTGACATTTTGAAAAGTGCTATCGTACTTCCATATTCCATCAATTTGGGTAGAGTCTTTGGCCCAAATAGTATCATTTTGTACCATTGCCATTTTTAGGTGGCGCATATATACTAAGTCATCCGTTTTGCTAACTGGATTTTTTGCACCAAACTGACTATGTAGAAATGCCACCATCAACATCAAGATCGTCAATGTAAAACTAATAACAAAGAGACTGATTCCTGTGAAAAACTTGTTTCGGTGAAGAACTCGTAATGCAAGTTTTAAATAATTGCTAAACATGAAACGGTTATTTATTTTGTTATTTTAAAAATCAGACTACAATTTATAATTGTCTTCCATCATAAAGCCTCATCAACCGATGTGTTTTGTGGGCCATGTTTTCGTCGTGTGTCACCATGATGATGGTGGTTTTGTTTTCTTGATTGAGTTGGAGTAGGATATTCATGATTTCATTGCCCATGACACTATCTAAGTTGCCTGTAGGTTCGTCAGCAAGGATGATTGATGGCTTACCTACAATTGCTCTAGCTATGGCCACACGTTGCTTTTGTCCACCTGATAATTGTGATGGGAAATGCTCCATTCTATTGTTTAGCCCCACAGACTCGAGAGCGACACTTGCCATTTGATTTCTTTCTTTTTGGCTAAGATTGCGATAAAGTAAAGGAAGCTGTACATTGTCCATCACAGATAATTCTGGAATCAAATGGAAGCTTTGGAAGATAAATCCCAAGTGTTCGTTGCGGAATTTTGCCGTTTCTTTAGTATGATAATTAGATACGGTATGTCCTTTGATTTCGATCTTACCATTAGAAGGTTCGTCTAGCAATCCAATGATATTCAGCAAGGTACTTTTTCCACAGCCTGATGGTCCCATGATGGATAGAAATTCGCCTTCATCGACTTGGAGATTGATATTGTTCAAAGCCGTGGTTTCTATAGTATCCGTCCGATAGAGTTTGTTGATATTTTGTAAGGTAATCATGATTTGGGTGTTTGTTTTTAAATAAAATGATTAGTAATTGATTGGTTTTTGGGTAATAAAGTCGTATCCTGTTAGCCTTCTGAGATCGTAATATGCAACAAAAAAATCATGGAGACTCATGAGATATTCGCGCCGAGTTTGGTCTTTATTTCGCTGTGAAAGTATCAAATCTGTTATAGGCAAGACACCTGCGATATAGCGTTCGGCACTTATATTGTAACGTTCTTCTGATATAGATAAAATATCTTTTTGGATGGCCAATCGTGATTGCAATTCATTGATTTGGAATACACGTTGTCGGACAAGATTAGTCAATTGTTGTTTTTGCTGAATGGCTTGGGTTTTGGCTTGAAAAATCCTTTCGTCAGCTGATTTTATGGTAGATTTTCGTCTTCCCCAATCCACCAAAGGCATACTTAGCGAAACATTCAGTTGTTGCTCATTAAATGGATTGGTATAGATGTCACTTGCAATCTCTGAACCACGTGCGAGTCCAATGGCAGCAAAAACATTGATTTGTATGCCCCATTCTGCTTTTCTTTTTGCTTTTTCCATTTCGGCTTCTGAAATAACTCTTTCTGCTTCTAATAGTGCAGGAGCATTGGACAAAGCAAGTGCGACCGATTTCGTTTCATCTACAATTACTTTTTCATCAATCGTAGGCACTGCTAGGTTTTGAATGTTATTGATGTTTTCAGAAAAAAGATTGCCTATTTCAAGTTTAGATCGTTCTAACTGTAATCCAGCTTGGCTTTCTAGCATCAAAGCATTTTTATATTCTGTTTCCATTTGTAATTTTTCATCACGAGATATTTTGCCCAAAGCCAATCGTTCGTCAGCGATCAACAGCAGTTTTTCATTGGCTTCTTTATTTTTGGTGGCAATGGCGACATTGGTTTCTGCAATTAATACATCAAAATATCTAGTAATCGCATTTAAGAAGGAAGATTCAAGGTCAAAGCTGTATTGATATTGAGCAGTTTTCCATCTTTTTTCTGCAATGATTTTATTCCATTTCAAAGGATTGTATCCAATCAATGACTGAGTATACCCCAACCTTATTGGTACACCATTAAAAACTTTGTATTTGCTACTAAAATCATCAAATCGCTGTATGTCGGTCTGCACAAAAAATGTCCCACCGGTAGGCAAAAAAGCTTGTTCGACCAAGAGCGAAAATGAAGTATTGTTTTGGAATACAGGTTGGAAAGCGATGCTTCCATTTGGCTGTGTGACTGCATTGGATGTACGTAGGAAGTTGGGTAATGTCATCCTGCCAGATACCTGTGGTTTGAGCAATGTTTTAAAAAAATCCATGTCTGCTTCAGCCATTTTCCATGCGGATGTTGAAACCAAATTTTGTAAAGATTTGGCCTTCACATCAGCCAATAATGTTTCCAATGTAAAACTATTTTGTCCAGATAGGGTAGCGGATAAAATGCAAAATAGGATGTAAAAAATAGGTCTCTTAATCATCATTATTTTTTGATTTCAAATTGTGAAAGATGGTCAAAACTTTTAGTATCGGAGATGATGATTTGGTCACCTACTTGCAATGGATCCAAAATCTCTACATATTGTGAATTGATAATCCCTTTATTAGCAGACACTTTTTTAGCTGTCCCATTTTGAACTACAAAAAGATCTTGTGTGGGCGCACCATTGATAGCAGGTCCGATTTTGAGTTTTTTGACTTGAGATTTTTTGTCAGTAATGATATAAACATCGGTTTTGAGATTAGGTCTGAGCAATTTGTTGGCAGCATCTTCTAAGGCAATGTGAAATTTAATGGTATTATTTTCTACCGTCGGAAGTGTATGTGTTATCGTACCGAAAAGGTCTTGATTATTGATGCGAACTCTCACTTGGGTACCAGGTTTTAGTTTTTCACTATTTCTATCAGACGTTACAGCTTCAACTCGGTAGTTTTGTAGGTCAGCGATTCGTACGAGTGGTTCGCCTATTTGTACTGTTTTGCCTATGTTTTCATTGATCCAAGTGATCACACCTTTTGTGTCTGAGTGGACGGTGGTTTCTGATAGTTTCCGTTTCAATTCTGCCAGACGTTTGACTTGTATTTCGTATTCTAGCCCGAGATTTTGCTTTTCTACTATATTGTGACTTTTGCGGTAAGTCAATTCGTTTTCGAGCATCTTTTTTTCAATGGCCATGATGCTGAGTTTAAGTTTGACTTTTTCGATGTCTTCTTCAGCTGCACCACCTACATTTTTAAGCCTTATTTGAGATTTGAGTTGCGCATCCATTTCATTGATTTCGAGACCTTTGATTTGGTTTTTGAGATCTAGTTCACGCAATTCCTTATCATAGAGCAATTTGAGTTTGTCTATATTGTTTTTTCGTAGAGACAATTCATCATTTAGCTTATCGTATTCAAGGCGTGTAAATTCTTGGTCAAGTTCAAGGATTTTTGAACCGGGTATCACTTCTGCACCGTTGGTAAGATGTATTTTTGTAATCTCCGTGACCACAGGAGCATTTATGACACGTTCGTAAGCAGGTATAACCGTACCACTTGCTGTCAGTGTTTGGTCCATATCGCCTAGCTCTATCGTTGCAGTATAAACATCTTTGAAATCCACTGAGCGAGTAAGCAGTTTTTGATAAGCCCAAAAGATGATAGCAGTTATTATAAAGCCAATTACCCAATAACTGATTTTTTTTATCCGAGCTGACTTTTGTTCTTCCTGACTAATTTGACGATCCATTAGATAATGATATTTGCTAATAATCTTCCAATGGTCGTGCCAAACAATAGTATATTGAAAACGAATAGTTAATACATATGAGTAATTTATATGTAATTCGATATTGGGATTTTGGTGTCCGATATCGGACAATATTTTTATTCTTTTATGAAGTAGTGTAAATTTATAATTAAGTCAATATTTTTTATCAATTCGTTTTAGAGTGTTTTTTTATGATGTCCATGACTTCGGATTCTGTCATATTAGTAATGTTTGCTAGTAAGGAAGTGGGCATATCTTGATCAAAACCATTTAAGATTACTTCGATCTTACCTTCAATATTGCCTTCGATTTTACCTTCGATTTTGCTTTTATTGGTTATTTCTTCGTAAAGTGTCATAAATACTTTGATTAGTTATGTACTTTAGTTGACAACACGACCATGTAGAATTAAGATGTCTATGACTTCGGATTCTGTCATATTAGTAATATTTGCCAGTAAGGAAGTGGGAATATCTTGGTCAAAACCATTTAAGATTACTTCGATCTTACCTTCAATCTTACCTTCAATCTTACCTTCAATTTTACCTTCGATTTTACCTTCAATCTTACCTTCGATTTTGCATTGATTGGTTATTTCTTCGTAAAGTGTCATAAATACTTTGTTTATAAGTTTGTCTTTATTTTTTTTGATAATTTCTATGGTGTCACTCTTTCTATTACCAATTATAAGAATATAAACAAAGTTATAATTGAAAGAGTTCCTTTCTTCTTGTGTTTGTAGCGATTCATATATTTTTTCCATTCTATCTAACAACTCTTCAGTATCATGATGGTGTTTTTGTGTCATCAACATTGTGGATATTGCTACATTTCTAATATTGAATATCGCTTGGTCCGATAAATTATTAACACTGAAAAATTCAACTTCAAACTTCGGTATATATTTCAAAAATGATCCCGGAAAATTTGCAAAATATTCTTCTACAGGCTTGTATGTCCAGTTAACTTCATGATGGTAGAAAACAAGTGGCAATATAATTTTAAAAGGCTCTTTATTTTTTATTTGTTGGCGATAACTACCAAAAAGATAAGATCCTATTTGAAAACCTACATGTGGATCTTTATAACTTTTATGTTCTATTAATATCGAACAAAATGCATCGCTGCCATCTTTTAATTGGCAGGTATAAATAATATCTGCAAATATTTCCTTTAACTCTTCTGTAATAAAAGTACTTGATGTAGGGTGAATTGAATTTATATTAATGTTATCCAATATTGCTTCTGGAATGGCAATTTTAAAGAAGTCAATCGCATTCTCTTTTTTTGATAATTGTTCTTTTATAAATTTATCGTGTTTATTATTCATTGGACAAATCTAAGGAATTATTTTAGAAATCTAGATTTGCGGTCAAAAACTTTCTCCACGTAGTATTTTGTCTGCATTTAATAAATAAAAAAGCCCAACATTCTAAATAAAATATTGGGCTTTCTATATAAATTTCAACTAACCTTATGCAGGAATAATCCAACCGAATTTGTCTTCGATCGTTCTATTTCTCATGCCATTGATGGTTTCTTTGGCAAGGGTGCTGATTTTGTATGTTTCTGGTTGAAGCATAATGATATCTTCTATATATTTTATTTTTGCTACAGGCGCTACGACTGCTGCAGTACCTGTTCCGAATACTTCTTTTAGGTTACCATTTGCTCCGGCTTCCATGATTTCATCGATGGTGATAGGTCTTTCTGTTACTTTATATCCTTTGTCTTTTAGGATGGTAATGATACAATTTCTAGTAATACCATCTAAGATAGCACCATCTAAGTTTGGTGTTAAGACTTCATCGCCTACCACAAAAAAGATATTCATGGTACCTACTTCTTGGACGTATTTTTTTTGCACACCATCTAGCCACATAACTTGATCATATCCTTCTTTTCTTGCCATAGTCGCTGGAAGTAATGAAGCAGCATAGTTACCAGCTGTTTTGGCCTCTCCTACGCCACCTACTACAGCTCTCACATATTTATCTTGTGCAAGTAAGTTCACTGGTTGGTTGTAGTATGGGCCCACAGGCATTACAAAAATGATAAATTTATAAGTATCTGATGCTCTCACTCCGATCGCTTCATCCATTGCTACCATAAAAGGTCTGATGTAAAGCGCACTACCAACTTGTGGCGGAATCCATGCTTTTTCCATATCCACAAGTGTATGTACTGCTTGCAAGAATAGATCTTCAGGTAACTCAGGCATACACATCCTTCTTGCTGATGCATTTATTCTTTTTGCGTGCATCTCAGGTCTAAACAACAGCGCATTACCAGCTTCATCTCTTGTTGCCTTCATCCCTTCGAAAATCGCCTGACCATAATGCCATGCTAAATTACCAGGGTGAACAGGGATTTTATCAACAGGTACGATCTCAAAATTTGTCCAATTTCCATCAATATAGTCAGCTACAAACATGTGGTCAGAAAATACCTTTCCGAATGGAATATTATCAAAATCAACTTTTGACAACGAAGATTGGGCAGTTTTTGTAATGTTGAATTGGTAACTCATTGTTGCAAGATTTTAGAGCGTTAAAAAAAAATGGTTAGGGTTGAAGGACGGATGCGCATTTATAAAATTCTTTACAATCAAATTTTGAGAACATTCCGTCAAAATTCTGTTACTTTGCAGTACAAAAGTAAGATAAAATTTATAAAATTCTATTTTGATAATAAAATTTTTACTTTAATCAAACAATATTTTTTATAATTCCTTTTTTTGAAATATAATTTTGATGAATCCTTTAAAAAATACACTTTTTAAGATTCCGAACTTTGACGTATCATCCATATCAATACAAGGTAAAGGGGCTAAAAAGTTAGTAGTCATTTGCCGGAAACAAGGTTTTACAGAAGTTCAGTTAACTGCACTCCAAAAGATGATTTCAGCTATCAAATATGACTACGAGAATGATATTTTTATGTTGACATGTGATGAAAATGAACAAATTTCACTTAGCATGCTGAATGTGGAGTACAAAGACTTAATACTTTTTGGCATCAAGCCGGAAAATATTGGATATAACTTAGACTATAAATCTCAAGAAATAAATAAACTTGACAAAAGTAGATTACTTGTTTTCGAAGGATTAGATATTGTTTTGGCAGACAATAATAAAAAACTATTATTGTGGAATAAACTACAAGAAATGTTTTTAAAATAATCGATTTTACATGACACATAGAACGCTTGTATTCGCAACAGCAAACGAACATAAACTTTCCGAAATAAAAAATATACTTCCAGAATTTAAGATTCTTGGGCTGAAAGATATTGGAGTATATGAGGATATTGTGGAAGATGGTGCTACATTAGAAGAGAATGCGCTAATAAAGGCAAAATTTTTATTTGAAAAAACAAACAGCCCATCGTTGTCGGAAGACACAGGCCTTGAAGTAGATGTTTTGGGTGGTCAACCAGGTGTGCATACCGCAAGATTTGCAGGGGAAGAAAGAGATCCCGTCCAAAATATGCAAAAGCTCTTGCACATGCTTGATGGAAAAAAAGATCGTTCTGCACAATTCAGAACCGTGATTTCACTAGTGAACGGTAGTGAAGTGCTCTATTTTGAAGGAATAGTACGGGGTAAAATCGCTGAAAAAATGTCTGGAAACGAAGGTTTTGGCTATGATCCGATTTTTATTCCTGATGGATATGATGATACATTTGCTGATCTTGACAGCAGCATTAAAAATACCATAAGTCATAGAGCTAGAGCAGTGACAAAGTTGATCGATTATCTGAATAAATGATGGAATAATGGTAATTATGATTGATTATACAATGTTTTACTTTGGTGTTACAATCAATTTCTTGATAATTACTTTATTGCCAAAATGTAATTTTACGAATACAATTCCTTGCACTTTTAACTGCTTGATATTTATTTGGGTATTACTTGATATTTGATTTTCAACACTTACCAATATCTGATCTTGAAGATTTACTATTTCAATCTTTGAAGGTAGCACTGAAGCTTCTTCAAAAGATATCTGAACCTCATCAATTGCAGGATTTGGGCTAATTTTGATGGAGCGTTCGATTGTGGTATTCTCTGTATTTGATGTAAGATCTTCTACAAAACCTATAGTATCTAAGGCAGGTTTTATTTCTGGATTTTTCATAAATTGTTTCCATAATAGTTCTGTACGAAGGTTTTGGATCATACAGACGATAGGTCCTTGGTCGATAGCTAGATACGAATCTGCATACCAATTTACTTTAGCATTAAAAGCATCATAAAATCCATATTTACCAAACAGTTTTTCACCTTCTGTGAAATAAAAATATCTTAGTGCGTCCATACTTTCTGATGGCGTGTATGGCATGGAAGATAACGCAGCTGTAGGCGTTATGGTTCCATTATCTCTGCTTCCAGGTTCGTGTGCCAAATAGCCAAAAGGATTGTCAGATGCTGTGAGTCCCCAACATTCAGCCGAGTATCCTTTGTGATTTAATGGATTGGCTATACACCAACCACGATTGATTAATGTGTGGTTTCGGTTGTTTATGAAATAATTGACATCTTTATTTTTAATCCCACGTGGATCAAAACCTAAAAACGAATAATGGGCAAAAAATAATGGTCCACCATATGCAGGTCCAACAAGTAATTTATGACCATACCAGGAGTTTCCATTTTTATAATTTGCATTTGACGTCCAGCCTGTATTCCAATATGATGCTGGTACTGAGTGATTAGGGGAGGCTATAGCAAGGATATAGACTATCATAGCTTCATTATATCCTCGTAATGGGAAATTCATTTGCCACGCATAGTCAGGTGACCAGTGCCAATAAAGTACACCTGAATTGTTTCTGCTATAAAAGTCCCACTCTACATCTTCATAAAGTTTTGTAATGATTTCTCTAATGGCTTTTTCGGATGCATTGTCTGCATCAAAAAATTGTCTAGCGCTCAATAAACCTTGCATAAGAAAGGCAGTCTCCACCAAATCTCCACCATTATCAAACTGACTGAAAGCTACGGCTTTTCCTGTTTTTCCGTTCATCCAATGTGGGTAAACGCCATGAAATCGCTCTGCAAATTGTAAGAAACTGATGATCTTAATAATTCTGTTTACCCCTTCTGTTCTGGTGATGTAGCCATTTTCTATACCAACTAAAATACTCATGATGCCAAAACCAGATCCGCCTGATGTGACAATGTCTCCGCTATTATTTCTTTCTTTTGCCATTCCTGAAGTAGGATGAGCGTCGTCCCAGAAATATCTAAAAGTATATTTTTGTACCATGTCCATCAGTGCAACATCATCCATTTCATATTCTTGCGTTTTGATGGTATCTGATTTGCCCAATGATTGATTTAGTCCATTAAGTGCTTCTATGAAATAATAAAAGGTATCCAATCTATTAGATGGCGAGAAATCTATAATTTCTTTAGTCGTTATCGTTTTTATTGCGGTATAATTAACACCGTCATCTGCTCTCATTATTTTGAAATACTCTACACCTGTTAATCCTTCTGTTTGCCAAGTAAGTTCAGTATGCCTTTGATAGGTGTCTGCTTTTGTAAAACTAATCTTTTGTCCCATAGAGAATAAAGGAACTAAAGAAATCAAGAATAATAGAAATCGATTTTTCATCTTTTATTTTTACATTTAGAAAAGAATGGAATTGGGCATTTGGAGCTTTTTAAAAAATGAAGTATAATTGGGTATATTCCAAAATTACACTTCATTTAAAATTACTTTTGTTTTACCCTGACCCTAAAGGAGACAAAATTAATTTTAAATTAGTTTCTATGCAAAAAGGGTAAATCCTGTTTAATAAGCCACTAAAGGTTAATTTGTTTCAAAACTTTATTAACCTTTAGTGGCATCTATAATTTTAATATCCAGGATTTTGGGCAAGAGAACCAGCACTCAAATCTATTTCTGTTTGTGGCAATGGGAATAATTCATGTTTATTCGCAATGAAAGGTTTACCTATTTTGGTCATTACTTCACTTTGTATACTCCATCTTTGTAGATCAAACCACCTAAGCTGTTCCATAGCCAACTCGGATCTTCTTTCTTTTCTGATAGCTGTACGAAGTGCCGCTTGATCTGTTATAGTAAGATCTTTCAAAATAAAATTGTTTGTGCCACGTGCTCTTTTTCTTGTCATATTCACATATTCGAGCGCTTTACTATTTTGACCCAGTTCATTTGCTGCTTCTGCGCCTAATAAAATGATATCTGCGTATCTTAGTAATCTAATATTTCCTGGTCCATTATCTTGTAGTCCTACGTGTGCAGGTACCCAAGCTTTCTGATTGAATCTTGGATTAAGGATTTCAGGATTATTCTGCACAATGGTCAATCCATCTGGTAAAACTTCACCAACATAAATGATGGTTGCTTGACGTCTTGGGTCACCTGCTTCATAGTTTTGAATAAGGTCGTCACTAGGTCGATTAAATCCCCATCCTAGATTAGGCACACCTCTCACCCCTTGCACCATATTATATGGTGATGCGCCTGATCCTGCGATTGATGCTTGTAGCGCTACTGCTCCAATTTCGAACATGCTTTCAGAGCCAAATTCGCCAGCTCGCGTGAATATTTGATTGTAATTTGGGATGAGAGAGTACTCTCCACTTGCTATTATTTCGTCACATAATACAAGCGCTTCAGCATATTTTTTTTGCACCATATACAGTTTTGCTAAGATACCTTTTGCAGCACCTTTTGTGGCCCTACCTAAATCATTTATTGAATATTTTGATTTTTCAGGTAGTGATGCTATGGCATCTTTCAGATCTTGCTCTACGAGTGCATAAATCTCATTTTTAGGATTTCTTTTTTGAGTAAAAAATTGATCTTCTGTAAGTTGCGTTGTGACCAATGGAATATCACCAAACCACTGAACAAGCCTGAAATAATTGAATGCTCTTAGGAATTTTGCTTCTCCTACGAGTCTTTCTTTTAAGCTTGCAGTCATGTCGATGTCAGGAATTCTATTTATGGCAATATTTGCTCTCGAAATAGTTTGATAATGTCCTTTCCAGATGGTAGAAAATGTTTGATTGGTGGCATCAAAGAAAAAGTCATCCACTTCTTTTAAGTAGGGG
>JBGSOH010000242.1:0-2647 GCA_041739205.1 Saprospiraceae bacterium | reverse complement strand
AGAAAAGAAATTCCCCTTAAACATTTGACATTTAAACATTGAGTCAACTCCGAAAAGTCCTTAATTCAAATAAAATCGAAAACTTTAATTTCTACTACATTGATAATCAAACGTTATACTCCTTTAGGGGCAGGGGTGTTTCCTTTAGGGTCAGGGTGAAAAATGTTTGATTATCAATCAACTTGTCTTTTCGGAGTGGACACAACATTAAACTAAATAAGAGAAAGTAAAAGAACGCTTCCCTTAAACATTAGACATTTAAACATTAAACAAAATCAAGCAATCATGCGCAGCTTCAGCGGCATCAGCAATCGTGTGCAGCTTCAGCGGCATCAAGCAAACCATCAGCATCACCCTATCCCATTTTCGTTAATATTTTACTAAACCTCCACAGATTAAACTTCCATCCATTAGAATTGTCTACTTTTGACATTCAATTTAGTATATATGAAGTTTTTCCCACTTTTCCTTTTTGTCTTTTGTTTTTCAGCTCTTTCTGCTCAAACCACTGAAGGCACGATCAAATACAAACAAACCACCTACTTCGACAACGAAAACCTGCCCGCTGACGCACCCAAATCAATGGAAATAGCCATGAGACTTAAGTTCAGCAAAACTTCATCCCTGTACGAAAAGGATCCCGATGTGGTAGAAGTAGAAAACCCAGCAGATAACACTCCTAGAATGTTCAGAAGAATGAGAAACCAAGGCTCGAGAACATTTTACAAAAACATAAGCGAAGGCAAGGTTTTAGAACAAATCAGCTTTTTTGGTAAGGACTTTTTAGTGACGGATACAGTTGCTAATATCAAATGGAAAGTAAGCGCAGGCGAACAAAAAATCATTCAAGGCTACACTTGTATGAAGGCAACCTACAAAGATAGCCTGACAAATCTTGTGGCATTTTTTACCCCACAAATTCCAGTATCTACAGGTCCAGACAAATACAGTAAGTTACCAGGTCTAATCCTTGAGATCCAAAGCGCAAAAATGCATATCATTGCCACAGAAATCAATAAATCATTACTTGATGCTCCCATAGCAGCTCCTTCAAAAGGGGAAAAAATGACCCAAGAAGCATTTAAAAAGATGCGTGATGAAAAGATGAAAGAACAACGTGAAATGTGGGGCGGACAAGGACAAGGTCGTAGAATGAATAGACAATAAATCTTAACACCAACTTTTTAATTGATTTTTTAGATGACAAGATTAATAATAGCTGCATCGTTCATATTTGCAGCTTTGGGCATTTCTGCTCAGACATATACACTAAAAGGGAAGGTCCAAGATACTTCAAATAAAAACCTCATAGGCGCAGTCACCGTTGCACTTAATCCTGTCGACTCTGTATTGATAGGTTTTGCTGCCACCGAAACAGATGGTACATTTGTTATGAATGATTTACCGTTAGGTTCTTACAACTTCCAAGTGACCTATATTGGATATGGTACGATCCAACGATTAATTGAAGTCAAAGGAAGTAATAAAACCATAGACCTTGGTGTCGTCATTATGAATGAAGAAGGCAAAATGCTAGATGCCGTAACCATTTCCGCCGAATACGTACCCATTAAGGTGACCAAAGACACCCTCGAGTTTAATGCAGACGCTTTCAAAACCCAACCAAATGCAGTAGTAGAAGATTTACTTAAAAAACTCCCAGGTGTAGAAGTAGACGCTGAAGGTGGTATCAAAGTCCAAGGAGAAGATGTTATTTCAGTCACAGTAGACGGCAAAGAGTTTTTCGGCAAAGACCCTAAAATGGCGACCAAAAACCTCCCTGCTGATGCTGTCAAAAAAGTACAAGTCTTCGATAAAAAATCTAAAACATCTGAATTTACAGGTGTAGATGATGGTCAAGATGAAAAAACGATCAATATCGAACTAAAAGATGATAAAAAAAGTGGGTACTTCGGCAATGTTATGGCAGGGTACGGAACAGATGATCGCTACGAAGGTAAAGCTATGCTCAATCGTTTTGACAAAAAAATCCAGCTTTCATTCATCGGTGGACTCAACAATCTAAATAATACGGGCATTAGCGTAAGTGATTTTGCAAGTATGTCCGGTGGTGGTGGCAGACTGAACTTCAATACAGGCGCACCCGTTTCATTCAATCAAAACAATAGTGGAGAAACTAGCAGTGGTACGGTGGGGCTAAACTTAAACTATGATTTGGGTAATAAAAACAAGATCAACTTTAGTTACTACTTGACACAAAATAAAACGGATCTTCAGGAAATGTCCAATACAAACTCATTCCAGAGAGATCTCAACTTGATCAATATCAAGTCAAAAGTTGCAATCAATGAAGGATTAAATCACAACTTTTATTCTGTCTTGGATTTAAAAATTGACTCTACTACAGAAATGACATTTACAGGTACACTTGGGTTGAGAGATAGTGAAAATACCAGCAATATGATAGATACAACACTTAATGATCTCAGGTCTTTGCTCAATCTAAGTGAACAAAACAATAAAAGTAGCACCAATGCAGATAATTATTCATTGCAATTGAATCTTCGCAAAAAGCTTAATAAAATAGGACGTACTGTCACTTTAGATGGTTCATATGGAAACAATGCATCTACAAATTTTAATGATTTGGTTAACAATGTGTTGGATGAGAATCTAGTCCAAATAA
>JBGSOH010000235.1:0-11906 GCA_041739205.1 Saprospiraceae bacterium | reverse complement strand
TCAGAAGTGACGAGTTGGTGTTCTCTATCTATGATCATGATCTCGTCTTTTAAGTCAGGATAACCAATTTCGATTTTCAGGAGAAACCTATCCAATTGTGCTTCTGGCAATCGGTAAGTGCCTTCTTGTTCGATGGGATTTTGGGTAGCTATGACTAAAAATGGTGGTGCCATGACGTGCGTCGTTCCATCCATAGTGATTTGGCGTTCTTCCATGACTTCGAATAGTGCTGCTTGTGTTTTTGCAGGTGCACGATTTATCTCGTCAATAAGAATAATATTGGCAAAAATCGGGCCTTTACGATATTCAAAATCAGATTTTTTAACATCAAAAACCAAGGTACCTAAGATGTCTGATGGCATCAAATCTGGCGTGAACTGGATACGTGCAAAACTGGTGTCCAATGTTTTTGCGAGCAATCGGGCTGTGATGGTTTTGGCTACTCCAGGTACTCCTTCAAGCAGGACGTGACCATTGGCAAGCATCGAAACCAAGAGTAGATCGATCATTCGTTCTTGACCTACGATCACTTTATTAATTTCATTTCTGACCTCTAATAACTTATCAAATACGGGTGACATATCTACCCTACTTTCAAATTTTAATGGTTCGTTTTCTTGCAATTCTTCAGTATTCATCTTTATTTTATTTTAATACGTTTTCAATGGAATCATTCAACCATTTCAGGTCGTTTTCAGTACAAGTATAATCGGTTCGTAAATGTTTATTGACCAAAAATACCATTTTATCTATTTTTTTTATGTCTACACCTGTTCTTGTATGTAACATTTGGACAAAATGATCATCCAATTTTTCTGTACTCAGATGATATTCAGATCTGATTCTCTCTAGCAAATATATGATTTTTTTATCCATAATATCTCTAATAGATCCTTTCTGAAAATATAAATTACCGATAGTCCTAGCAAAATCCACGGTGGAATTTATAGGCTTAGGGATGATTTTGATTATACGCTGCGCTCTTCTGATATTAAAAATCACAAACATCAAAATCCCTACGATGAGTAAGATGAAGGCAAAATACAATGGTGGTTGTGACTTAATAAATCGTAGAGGAGAATCAGAAATGACTTTGGAAGTTTGATTATTCAATGACCAAATGATATCATTATTGGGAGGTAAGTGAGATAAAGCATGCTCAGCATACCTATGATAATCTTTGGTTAGCAAAAAGTAATTGGTAAAAACAGCGGGATCTAACTGTATATAAAACAAGCCTGCCCCATGATATATTTTAATAAAATTTGTCGCCTTGTAATTTAAGGTTTGGACGTAGCCAAGTTCGTCTGTTTTGATAGTATCAAAAGATGTAAAATAAGAACCTGTAAGCCCTTTGGTATGACTCACTTTAATATCTGCCATACAAGAATCTGAGATCACAACCGATATTTCTTGGTCTAATAATCCTGCAAATCTTGGATCAAAAAGCATACTTTCTGTTGACAATCCCAAAGAATCCTTTAACGTTTGTGGTAGCGCAGATGCTGATATAAAGGTAGAATTTCCTGCACGAACAAAACGGCAAACATCTCTTACAATAGCATCTTCCCACTTTACCACTTCATTGACATACAATAGATTGTACCCATACCAATCATCATTTTCAGTGTCTTCCCAATAAAAATAATCTTTGAGTGACTCTTTATATCTGTCGATATAACCAGTAGAAAAAGAGTCTATTTCCTTATCAAAAACATAAAGACCCAAAGGAATTTTATCTTTTGTATTGTAAGATGGTGTCCAATCTAAAGACTTGGGTTTGAATTGCGAAAAAACCACAAAAATAATGATCAAACCTACTATAATGAATAATATACTTTTTATTGACTTCCCCATATTATATCATTTGTAAGGTTTCGTCAAAAGCCTTTGCTGAATGCTCATAATCTGATCTCGACACTACAAATTCTCCATACCAAGTGTAATCATAAATATAGGAAAGGTAACCAAATGACTGTCTTAAGCCAACATTCTTAATCTCATATTGATAATCAGAATTGGTTTTATCCTTATGTAATTCGATAATGTTTTTGTGGGACATCTTTTGCAATAAAAATAAGTATTGATACCTGATCGCTAGTCTAAAATCGTTTGTTTCTAATGCTTTTTGCAATAAAGATTTGAAATCTGTATCGGATGTTTGTTGAAGATCATCTCCATAAAATACGGATTTATCGTCTGACTTTCTATTGATCAGCCAAGCGCCTTTTTTTCCTAGTAGCACTGAAACCAACATATACACACCGATAATGATGGCTATACCAATAATGATTTTAATAAAAAAAATAAATGCTTCCAATAATCCTTCCATCGGAAATGATGGATCCTTTATCTTCTTTGGTTTAGGTTTTTTTTCTGTGTAATCAAAAGCCTCCCCTTTATATTTGTCCTTAAACCCCGAATCAAAATTACGTTTAACAAATGTGTCTATAGGCAAAAATGAGACTGATATTGAAGTATCGTCACTATATAAAGTCGTATCTAATTCTTGGTTATACCCCAATGAATCTTGAGCTTTCAAACCATAAGCCAACATAAAAACCAAACAAAGCAACAAACCATATTTCCACTTCATAGTTCTTCTAATTTAGGTGGATTAATTTGTTTAAATGGGTATATCAGATAATACCAAGAAATGGCTGATAAAGTAGCAAGAATAATCCCTACGCTGACTAAGTTTGGCATCACATTAGAATATCGCGTGATAAATCCTTCTAAAAATCCAGCTGCAATGGTAAATGGAATAGTACTCAACCAAATCTTAAGACTCGTGCGGATACCTGATTTGAATGAGTCTAGCCTCGAAAAAGTGCCTGGAAATAAAATGCTTGCCCCTAATATTAGTCCAGCCATGGTCTCAATTACGATGGCAAATATCTCCATAGCTCCGTGAATCCATATCCCTCGCACACTTTCCCAAAAGACGCCTTGCTGGTAGAAAAAGGACTGAAATGCCCCTAACATAATCCCATTTTGCAACATTATGTATACTGTACCAAACCCACCAGAAACACCATAGATAAAACATTTAAGCCCCACGGTGAGATTATTCATAGTAATACCGATAAAGCTACCCCAATTAGACCCTGATTTGTAAACGGCAACTGCATCCCCTGATTGGATATTGGTCATGGTCATTTCTACATAGTCATCACCCAAGATAAGTCTTACAAAAGAATCGTCATAAACAGCTGAAATAACACCGATAGAAACGGAAATAAAAAACAATACAAAAGCATAAATCAAGTACTTTTTATGTTCTCTTATGATGGTGGGAACATCAATTTTAAAAAATCGGACAAATACATTAGACTCTTCTCGTTTGGTTTTATATATTTGCCGGAAAGCTGTGGCAGCCAAGTGATTTAAATAGATGACTGTCTTGCTTTTAGGATAGTACGTTTGGGCAAATGAAAGGTCATTTACCAATTGAATATAGAGCCCTGCGAGATCGTCAGGATTCATTTTTGACTGTCCCGTGATGGCTTGTTCGAATGCTAGCCATTTATCTTTGTTCCGTTTTATAAAAGCAACCTCCCTCATACGGGGTAAAAATAATTATTTATGGCTGAAATTAGTATCAATACTACCCAAAATGTTAATATAAATTTTAAAATTGCGGATGTAGGCGTCAGAATGGGTGCTTATGCTGTGGATTTAGTCATGAAATCCTGCTATATCTTGTTTATCAATTGGGCAGTGATACAAAGGATAGGTATTGATGAACTCACATGGGACAATTGGTCTGTCATGAGTATCTATATTATTTTTTATTTGCCTGTCATGTTTTATTCCATCATCCAAGAATCACTGATGGAAGGACAATCCATTGGTAAAAAACTATTCTCACTCAAAGTAGTAAAAATAGATGGTTACCAAGCATCGTTTACTGACTATTTGATCAGATGGGTGTTTAGATTGGTAGATGTCACAGGTACATCTTGTCTGGCAGGAGGAATATCAATATTAGTCTCCAAAATTCATCAACGTATCGGAGATATTGCAGCGGGTACAGCAGTGATCAATCTTAAAAACAATATCAATATCAGCCACACGATATTAGAAGAAATTGCCCAAGATTATGTGCCACTTTATCCGAATGTCGTACGTTTTTCAGATAATGACATGCGTATCATCAAGGAGACTTACCTCAATGCACGTAAAAACAACGATTATATCACACTACAAAAACTAGTTAATAAAATAGAGGAAGTAAGTGGCATAAAACGAGAAGGAAATGATATTGCATTTATCTCCCGAGTTATCAGAGATTATAATTATTATACGGGAGAAGGTTGATTTAAGACAAGCTCCCAAACTTGATTTTGTAGACTACTTGATTAAAACAAGTTTGCCATTTTATGGAAGGTAATGGAGACCGTACATTTGCATTTTTTGCCAAGAGATAAATATACATCCATTTGCAAGTTGGGTTTGAAAATAGTTTATACATCTGTAATGTAATAAGTGTAACGTGGTCTGATTAGCTTAAAACATTAACGCATTACTTTGTAATCAGTAAGCGTTTGTTTGCAACACTTTAGTGTTCTAAAGATTCACTTAGACCTTACTTAGTGATGCTTGAATGTTGCAAAGCAACGTTTAAGCGTTCGTTAATAAGTTTCAAACGTTGCAAAGAAACCTTTAAGCATTAGCTTGTACCACTTAAGTGTTGCAAAGAAATCTTAACTTGTTTCTTTGTAACACTTGGAGGTTATCTTGTAATCTTTAAGCAAAACCACTTAATCCAGATGGATACATTATAAATTGATGTAAATATTTTCTGAATCCATGTGGATGCAGAAAATATTCATGTGGATATAGAAATTATTTATGTAGATTCAGAAAGAATTCATGTGATTACTTAAACTATCCATGTGGATGTTTAAAATATGCAGTTGGATATTTAGTATTTTCATTTGAATACCTAATGAATGCACTAGGATATTTAATAAATATACTTGAATACATAATGTATGGACGTTTATTTCTATTATATTGAATTGAATAAAGATTATTTTAGGCAATGTAAGTAAAATAATCTTTTAGCCGTTACGGAACATCAATATTATCTACACAAATATAAAGGTTTTTTCCAATTTAATGGTATATTTTTAATTTAATTTTATCAAAAGGCGATGTGATGTTTGGATTTTTAACCTAGTCAAAAAGTAGTTCCTTCCACCACACTTAGAGTCACAAGTTGTTAGTCGAATGAACATTCTAATAAACTTGATATCAATACATTTTTATGTAACTTGACTATATTTTCAACTTGCTGAATTTGCTACTTTTTCTGCAAAAAACATTCATTTAATACAAAACATTGCCATTGATTTGAATAAAAAAAAGGCAACACAAATCAAGTCTGTGCTGCCTTAATAGAAAAAGTATTATTCCTATATTACTCTTTACAAATATTCAAATTTCCACTATTGTTGTTTTGAAGTGTTTTTGTATCCCAATACTCATCTAAAACTACATCACAACCACCAGACCTCGTCGATGTACAATTATTCATTGACAATAAAGCTTGGCCAAATCCAGCTATTTTTACATTACCTTTTAAAGTGCCATAGCCATGATCCAAAGCACCACCATCTGATATATCCAAGTAGTCAAATTGATACTTATCTCCTTTTGTCTCTATGAGAATCCCACCCCAAAATCCTGATTGTGCTTTTAAACCTTTCATTACGACATGATTTGTCGACGTACCCAATATTCTGAACGGCGTATCGACAGCACTGAAAGCCAAAATCGCATTTTCAGCAAAAACAAACTCTGTTCCAGCCATTATTTCCGTTGTTTTATAGAAAAATGTCTTCTTAGAGATAAAGTAAGGAATGGGGGCTTTTGTGATAACTATCGGTTTTTCTATGTAGTTCTCTACCCTTTGTGGCGAGTTAATTTCTATATATTCTTTACCATTATTTGTAAATGTATTTGCATTATAATCTATTGTTCCTACTTGTTCAGCATCCACCACCATAGGGAAATTAACACCACCTCTAATTGTGTTATTAGTAAAGGTCGTAAATTCTCCCTCATTCAATATAACGATACCTGCATCTCCTGAATTGATGATCTGATTGTTGGTTACATTTACCTTTGATTCTTCAATAATCAGTGCTCCTCTTACTTCATTATACAAGCCTAATGATGTGGCCGCACCTGCTTTTTCGATGATAGCATGACTGATTGAATTACCCACGCCATCTGTATAAATAAAAATTCCAGCCCAAGATGGTGCATTTCCACCATTATTTGTAAATCTGATCTGATTTTGAGCTGTTCCAATAGCTTTGATGACTCCTGTTTCTAAGATGGATAATGAAGCTCCATCATTAAACTGGAGCGTAGTACCTGGCTCAATAGTAAGAGTTCCATTAAATACATAAGCTTCACACTCTACGATATAATCCACACCTAATGGGTTTCTATCCGTGAGTGTGAGAGATTGCCTTATATCACATTCAAGCGATATAGGTTTATTGGTATTATTGTTATTTTCATCGGGGTTTAGAGGGTCTTTGTTACAGGCATTCATTATTAAAACAGATGCTGCAATCATTGAAAATTTTACATACTTTTTCATTTTACTACATTTAAATTTTTGTTTAAAAATATAGCACAAAGGTATGACCACATCCACGGTAGCGAAAGATGGGAAAACATGGTTTAAAAAAACAGTGGTTTCCCACCGCTTAAATAAAATCTAGTCTATTGCGCCAGCCAAAATTGCTTTTCGCATGAGACCTGCAATATTTTTAACATCAAATTTTTGAAACAATGTAGCTCTATGACCTTCAATGGTAAATTCTGACAAATGGAGTTTTTCGCCAATTTCTTTGGAAGTCAGTTCTTCCGCAATGAGTTGTAAAACTTCTTGTTCGCGTGAAGTAAGCGTAGGAAAGTTTGGGTTTGTTTCGTATTTCTGACCTTTTAGGTGGTTTTGGAGTATTTTTTGAATATTCAATGGTAAGTAATCTTCGCCTTTCAACAAGGTTTCTATACAAGTTTTAATTTCTGATGCAGACGATGTTTTTAAGAGATATGAGTCCGCTCCTGATCTAAAAGCAGACTGAATAATACGTGGATGATCGTGACTGCTCAATGCGATAATCTTGGCTTCTGAATGTTTTTTCTTAACCAGTTTCATTACATCTCTGCCATCTTCAGGTCCTAGCGAAATATCTATAATATAAACGTCATAAAGAAATGTCTTTTCATCTTCGTAAAAAGTCTTGGCTGTAGAAAAAGCTTTGACAGTCTCTACATTATCCATCAAACTCACTATCGTTGTCAAGCTTTCTACAATGAGCGGATGATCATCCAAAATAACAATACTATACGCCATATTTTATATTGATGTCAATTTCTGTTCCATTTCCTTTATCAGAGTTGACCTGCAAAAAGCCTTCCACTTCTTTGAGTCTATCTTTTATAAAACTAAATCCTAATTGTGCTTTTTCTTGATCAATGCCAATACCATCATCTTTTACTTTTAATGAAAATACGCCGCCTTCATCATGGATGGTAACTAATATCTTAGAAGCGTTTGCATATTTCACAGCATTGCTGATGATCTCTTGGGCCAATCTATAAATGAATAATTCAAATGATCTTGACTTGTTTTTCTGATAACTTTTAATGTCCACATCTACAGGAATGACCTTATCATAATCGGCGCAAAAAGCCTTTATTGATGCCATAAGACCATCATCCATAAATACTTTTGGCAACATGTTATGCGCGATATTCCTAGTACTTTCATGCAATTGATCTAATCTCCTTTCGATCGTTTCTAGTGTATCATTTGGTGTCTTAAGGTTGGAAATAGACGTTTGCATCTTTAGTGCTGCTATTTCATTTGCAAGTCCGTCATGTAGCTCTTTGGCCAATCGAATTCGTTCATTTTGTTCGCCTTCTACCAAAGAATTAAAGATGGCTTGTTCTTTTTCATGTTTTAGTTCGGTCAACTTTTGGGCTGCTCTGTTCTTTTGTAGCTTCCACCACAATAATAAAATAAAAAGAGCTAATGCCGTGGCAATCAATCCTGCAAAAAGACGTGTTATTTTGAGCGCATTAGCTGAGATAATTGATTTTTGTTCACTGATGAGTTGTGACTTTTGAGCAGTTTCATATTTTTCAAGCAAATCCAATTTTAAGGTATTGTAATCCACCGTTTTTATACTGTCTATCAAGGCTGAATATTCTTTATAAAATCGACTAGATACTGTAAAATCTTTATTACTTTCATAAACGCGAGCCAAAAGTAAGGTGCTTTGTGGTAAAAATCTAGGTAAGTTTTCCTTATTGTAATTGTATGACTCCAATCCATACTTTATGGCAAGATTCGTATTGGAATTCGCATAAAACTCAGCTAGTGAAGCGGCACATAAAGCCTTTTTGTAATCATCTTCAATTTCGGCAGCAAGTTGGTAAGATTCGTTATACTTGATCAAAGCTTCTTCCCGTTTACCCTTTTTGTTTGCTACGTCAGCAAGTGTAAGTTTACCATATAAAATGGCCGTGTTATCTTCGGTTTTTTCTCCTATTCTAATAGCATCAATGGCATATTTTTCTGCAAGCTCAAGGCTGTCTAAAGATACATATGCAAAACTAAGATTGCCTGATATAGTCCCGGCAAATACACTAGACCCATCATTGGGTAATTTTGCTAAAGCTTCCTGAAAATAATAAATTGCCTTAGAAAAGTCTGTATCGTCTAGAAATACATTACCGAGATTATTGAACACATATGCTGACTTTTCTTTATCCCCTTTTTTCTCCAGACTTTCGGCAGCTATAATCATATAATGAACGCCTGAATCTTGTTGTCCAAGATGAAAATAAGATCCACCTAAAACATTTGCAAAATCAGCGGTCATATCGTCAATATCATGCTTTTTAACAAAATCCATACCTTTTTGAGCATGCGTCAAAGCGCTATCATGATTACTAGATCTTACGTAATACTTACATAATGAATATAAAATTTCACCTTCATCCAAGGGTGCAATTTTCCCTTTGGAAATGGTGTAAAAAGAATCCATTTTTCTGATAGCTTCTTTTTTGTCTTCCTTAAATAGCTGATCGTTTTTATCAATAAACTCATTTACCTTTTGCCCATAAAGATTGAACACAAATAAAATCATTAAAATAAAAACCCCTTGTACTTTAACCATAAATCATGTTTTGATATAAAACGAATGTAAACCCAGAGATCAAAATTGAAATTCCTAATTCTGCACAAAACTACTTCATAAAACACTTCAAAAGTAAGGGTATTTACTAAAATACAAGTCGGTGTTTATATTATTTCAAAAATAACCTATGAAAAAATTGGTTTTGGTTACCTTTGTCACATCAAATCAATGTTATGTATAAGCTTTTGCTCAAACCCTTTATGTTTTTGCTCGATCCAGAAAAAGCACATCATCTTACCGTAGCTTTGCTTGGTATAACATTGTCCCTACCGGGTGGAAAATGGCTATTCAAAAAACTATATCATATCGAACATCCTTCTTTACATAGAAAAATTTGGGGTTTAGACTTTCCCAATCCCGTAGGACTTGCAGCAGGTTTTGACAAAGATGGGAAATATTATGAAGAAATGTCACATTTGGGTTTTGGATTCATAGAAATAGGTACAGTCACACCAAAACCGCAAGATGGAAACGATAAACCAAGACTTTTCAGATTGCCTACAGACGAAGCCCTCATCAATCGAATGGGCTTTAATAATGATGGCGTAGAAGCATTGGTCGAAAGACTGAAAAACAGAAAACCATCCAAAACCATCATCGGTGGCAACATAGGCAAAAATAAAGTCACACCAAATGAAAATGCAGTAGACGATTACGTAATTTGCTTCGAAGCTTTGTATCCATATGTTGATTATTTTGTGGTCAATGTGAGTTCGCCAAACACACCAGGTCTTAGAGAATTGCAGGAAAAAGCACCATTAACGCATCTTTTATCTACGCTTGTAAAACTAAACCTTACCAAAAGTGTCGCAAAACCTATATTGTTAAAAATTGCACCAGACCTGACGGATACCCAACTAGATGATATCATAGACATAGTACAAACAACTGGAATTCAAGGTATTATTGCGACAAATACGACATTGGATCGTAGTAAATTAGTAAGCAATACAGATGAAATTGGTGCGGGAGGACTCAGCGGAAAACCTGTAAAATCAAGATCCACCGAAGTAATTAGATATATTCATAAAAAATCTAATGGTTCGATTATCATCATTGGTGTAGGAGGTATTGCAAGTGGAGATGATGCCATCGAAAAACTAAATGCAGGTGCATCACTCATACAAGTGTATTCAGGAATGGTCTATGAGGGTCCAAGCTTGATTAAGGAGATTAATAAGTCAATACTATTAAACCAATCTCAATCTTCTTAGCTATTTTTTAGCTGTTTTTAGTACATTGATTCCTGTTTGATACACTTCATAAATGTCTCCTGAACTGTAAACTACATATTTTAAATCTTGGCGACTCATATCAAATGGATAGCTGATCATTACTTTTTCCTTAAACTTTATAGAATAACTCTTAAGACCAGTATTTGTAAAATAATAAATATTGCGTCCATCAAACTGTATAGATTTTATTCCTTTTGCTTCATAGTGATACATGTATTGCCCCATATTGTCAAAAACATAAAATCCTTTTTCTCTGTCGCACATAATGACATAATTGCCACGTTCTTTGATATCAGTAATATTGACATTGGTAATTCCTACATCATTTACATTAGAAGTTTCTAGTAAGATGTTACCTTGATCATTTATTTTCATCATTTTAAATTGTGTCGGATCATATACCCAAAGATTTCCATCATTTGACGCACCACAAGCACTTATGTCAGCAAATTTTTCACTAAGATTTAGTTCAGAAATAACAGACAATGTGTTATCTAAATATAAAACTTGGTTAAAATCATTGCTGAAAGAGACAATTTTTAATGGATTGGTGACATCAAGACTACTCACCTGCCCGCTTCGTTTGTTTGCATAACGATATTGTTCTTTCAATTCAGGAGTGTAATTGATGATATTATTCCCTTCGTCCACTAGATATAAACGGCCCAAATTATCCACTTCTACAATTGTGGGTTTGACATTTAACTGAAAAACATCTCTAGATGCCACAGCGGTCACATCCTTTTTTGTGGTGCAAGATGATGTTAATATGATAGATAATAACAAAATGCCGAAATGATTTAAAAGCTTCATATTTAAAATTTGACTAAATATTATTTTTTAACAAATAAGTTTGATTCTCAACCAAATTCCTTAGAATAAACACCTTATTGGTTACCGTATACTTCTGTGTACTTCGAATCATAAAAGTGTAGTTCAAATTCCTTGCCATTAAATGTTCCATAAGAAGATGCATACATCCATTCACCAAGGTTGTAGTAATGGCTTTTACCATTAGAAAGCTGATAATTTATAGGTAGATGTCTGTGGCCAAATATATAATAATCAATATGTTGTGATTTGCTGTGACTTTCTGCAAACTGAACCAACCATTCTTTATTGGGGTCCGAAAATGCATCTTCCGTACCAGTGTATTGGCGACTTTTGGAACTAAAAAACTTCATCAACCATAATCCAATGTCAGGATGAATGAGCCATTTAAACAGCCATTGACAAATTTTATTATTAAAAACAGATTTTATAAACTTATAACCATGGTCTCCTGGTCCTAGCCCATCTCCATGTCCTATGAAAAATGTTTTATCACCAAAAGTCCGTACGATAGGTTTCCTGTAAATAGGGATACCAAAGTATTTTTCGAAATAAGTAAACATCCACATATCGTGGTTGCCAGTAAAAAAATAGATAGGAATGCCTG
>JBGSOH010000232.1:0-41861 GCA_041739205.1 Saprospiraceae bacterium | reverse complement strand
GAACAAATACGATCACCACCTGAAACTGCTGCATCATTATGCACCACATCATCTGGATGACAAATACCCCAATCACCCAATACATGACGCTCTAAACAATATCGAACAAAAGGACCTAACGGTGAACGCTCTAAGGTAGCTGCATAAACTCCTGAACTGATCACAACCCGACCTAACTCAAAACGACCTACTACATCTGGTAAAAAACTCATAACTAATAAATAATAAAATTAAAAACTAAGTGTACAGCCAACTCGACCATACTAACGGATACTTGACAGCGCGAGGGAATGAATAAGTGTATGGTGGAGAACATAGTGGACCATACACGTTTCATTTTCCGAAGCTAACTTTGTATCTGATTTGTGTGGATTGATTTTCTGTTGTGAGATAGGTTAAATGTTAAAGTCCAAGAACATTTTTTTAAAATATCTTTGAATAAATTTATTTTTTATAGATTTGTGAAAAATAACTTAACATGCAAAATTTAAAAACTTTTATAGGCCTTTGGATAATTTATTCTTTTATAGGCTTTAATCTATTAGGACAAAGTTGCAACTTACCTACAGAATTTAGCTTTTCAAATCGTGAAGCTAATGATAGGGCTATTGCACAATGTTTTGCTCCTGTCATACATCAAATGGCTGAAAGAGGTCTAGAAGGCTCTGTGAATGGCAGAGCGGATCTTATTACTGCTGTTAAATATGATGGGAATTGGGATTGTAGGGATAATTGGGACAATTTAGCGAACTTTGAATCGGGTCCGACGATAAGTATTGATGCACTTGATCCTTATGTTTATTATTCTGTAATATGGACTAATACCTTTTGGATTATTACATATGGATTTTACCACCCTCGCGATTATGCTTCTCAAACTTCTCCTTGTTGTGCGGATAATCATGAAAATGATTTTGAAGGAGTCATTTTGGTTGTAGCCAAAGCAGCACAAACTGTACTTGGCGTTGCAACAATTACTCATTCAAATTTAAATATCTACTCACTCGTCTTAAATTTTCCACCACCAAATGTTGTACCCGAAATTTTTATTGACAATGGGACACATGCTGTAGAAGCAAATATTGGAAATAATTGTATTACAGATTTTATTAACATATGCGATGATTGTATGGATTTTAGCTTAGGACATATTGTCTACACACCAAGCTTAAATGGTAATGCTTTTGTCGATGCAAATCCTTTGATAAGACCTGGAGGAACTTCAAGCATTAACTTAGTTGGAACAGGAGAATACATATTAGAAGATATTTTTGGAGATAATCCGAATAGTTTACATAATTTGAGAAACAATCCAAACGTATTCTCAGGGTCAAAATTTGCTTCAGGTGGATCAGTTGATTGTCAAAATCAGGGAACTGCAAGTGCTCCGTGGGGGTGGGAACAGTTCTTACACACTGAGCGAGAAATCGAATCCTTAATATGTAGAACCGTTCATTTCGGAATTTGTGACACACATTTTCAAGGATTCTTCAATATAGATATCATTCACAACCCCTATTTCCCAGAAGGTTGTACACAAGAAACATTAATTGTGTCTGAAGATTCCGACTGGAACTTTCCATCAAATAAAGAATTCCATAAGATCATAATTGATAGTTATGTTAATTTAAATGTTTCAAACAAAACAATAAAAATGGCAAATGGTGGATCAATTGAAATCAAGAAAGGTGCTACCTTATCTCTAAACAATGCAATTATTACTTCTTGCGATGAAAAATGGGAAGGAATTAAAATAAATAGTTCCTGCTCAGATTGGATTGATGGAGATCCATGTAGCCCATATCGTTCTAAAATTGAAATGAAAAACCAAAGTAGAATTGAAAATGCAGATATTGGAATTCATGTTGATCTGAAGGAAGATATTGAAGAAGGTTCATATTTATTTTACTTGGACTGTGATTTTTCGAGATTTATAGATAATAGAATTGCAATTAAAATAGAAGAAGGAATAACTAGTGGAAAAATAAAAAATTGCTTCTTTACAAACAATACAGACGTAGCCATTGATGTAGGAAATAATACTGGATTATTTATAGAAGGAGCAAATATAACTGGGTCAAAAGTAGGAATAAAATCTACAGACTCACACATCAGGAACATATATGGATGTTATATAGATGGTGCTACTCAACAAGGCATATTGGCAGAAGGTACCTTCCCATTAGCATCAGGTATCAATATTGGTAATGCTGACGAAAGAAAAAATTTTTTTCACAATAATAATGTAGGGATTTTTATATCTGGTTGTGACTATCCTTCTGGAGTTCAGGTGGTTAATAATGATATCTTAGGTTCATCACAAGCTTTGTATGCGAGCGGTATTAATAAATATAATTTTAAAAACAATAAGGTTAATTATAATTATTATGGACTTATAGCATGGGCGGCAGGTGATAATTTTAATCAAATCAGTTGTAATGATTACTTAGATAATACAGGGCCACATGAAAACCTTTTTTTCCTTGATAATAGAAGAAGTACTGTTTTAGAAAATCAGTTTACCTTAACTACGAATACAGTTCAATCCAACATCGCTGTCATAAGTGGTCAGATAAACAGCGATATAGGTAGCCCTGAAAATTCTGCTTCTAATTGTTTTTCATCCTTAGGTAATGATATAAGTACTGGCTCAATTTTTAATTGGCCACATTGGCCATTCAAGTATCACTATTATGATGATAGCAACACTAGTAATTGCCAGGAACCTGAAAATCCAGTTGGTTATTCGATATTTCAAAGTCTTCAGCCAGGCAATTATTGTGATGGTCAAATTGGTGTCTTTAATCTTATAGATCCGGACGGAGATGGCGTACTAGGTGTGCCTCATATATTGACACCCACGGAAACAGGCGATCCTGTGCGCCCATGTTTTGATTGTGTACGTGATAGTGTGCTTCAATGGATCACTATATTGATACAGCTAGGGGGAGATAATCCAAATACGGAGATAGATGATGAAGTCTATACTGGGACAGGAGATCCAATAAAAAGAGTATATGCCGAAGAAGTCCTAGACCAATGGATCAATTATGGATTGTATGAGGCAATCCAATCAGAAAACTGGAATTTTGCAGAGCAGTTGCTAACACCTCTTAAAAAGTGGAGATGGCAATCAAGATTATTTGGCATTAAAATGATAAGGAAAAATTATATAGCTGCCGCCAATATACTAGATGCAATGCCAGAAGCAGATCAAAACCAAATATACTTTAAGGATATACAACGCATTAACCTTAAACGACTGTATGGTTATCAAGGAGAGCAAAGGATTACTCAAGCAGAAATAGCACATTTGCGCACCATCGCAGAGTCTATCTATCCTGTAAGTGGTTATGCAAGGAGTTTGTACCATATATTGGAGGGCGAGCTGATATCATTTACAATGCCAGCAATAACCATTGATAGGGTAACGCCGAGATCAGTACAAACGCAAGAAAAGGAAAGGAAAATAATGGTTTATCCCAACCCAGCACAAGATCAGTTGACTATATCTTCAGTATCTAAATCCATTATAATGGGCCTAAAGCTTTACAACATAGAAGGTACAAAACTTATAGATGTGGAAGTTAATACTTCAGCCCATATATTAGACATATCAAATGTTAAAAAGGGATTGCATCTATTACAAATCTTAACTAGTGATGGTATTGTCCTAACGGAGAAAGTGTTCATTTATTAATCATTATTAAAAAGTCCAATGGGGAGGGTTTAAAATCCTCCCCTTAGTTTAGATCGAATATGAAGTATATATTGTTTTTTATTTTTTACTTATTTATGGCATCTAATATAAGAAGCCAAGAATACAAAAATATAATAATTGAATTTGATGGAAACCCTAATCCTATTCAACTGATTGCTTCAGATAAAGGATACATTATTACATCTATTAATTTTATAAATGGTATCGGTTCAAGTTCGCTTTTAGAATTTGAATGGCAGTCAAATGATATAATTCGACACAACTATGAAGGTTTTGCTTTGACGAGAAATAGTTTTGGTAAAATAAAAAATAGCTATTATTCATACGGTGATTATAATGTGGGACCAGAAATGGTCTTCTTCCTTAAATATGATCCGTTTTTTAATATATCAAGTTATAACATCTACAACACTCCAAGTATGAATAATGGCAGTACGAGTTCAATGTTTTTTCAAGACTGCATATATGGAGCTAGCGTAGATGACTTTGATGGTGGGGCTCATAGAGAAATTACCCTTAAAAAAATAGATACATTAGGCAATGAGGTGTGGTCAAAAAACTTTAATGAAAATATTGAACTCTCGTATGCCTGGGAAATTGATACAACTTACTATAAAAACATATTGATATCAGCAGGTGCACATTATTATGAAAAAAATGGAAGGTTTAGCCACATAACAAAAATCGATACGTCTGGCAAAATAATTTGGGTATATCAAGGTACTGAAGCCTTTGATAATGGTGCAGTACCATTGTGGATAGCCCCATTATCAAACCAAAACATAGTCATGTCTTACCATATCACTGGCTTGGATGCTCCAGATATCAGGCTTCAATGGATAGATAAAGATGGCAAATATATAAAACGAAAGCTCATAGATGTTCCCGATAAAGACGAGATGTATCATAATCAATTAGAGACAGGTAAGGGAGATTATTTTTTTGCCTATGGGACTTATAAATTTACTGATTTTACATCATATGGCATCATCACCAAATATGATAATGATGGCAACATCATATGGGAGCATCTATACCAGCATGAGCTCTTCAATGCGCCAAATGATAGATGTTCTATCAAAGACATCATAGAGCTAGACAACGGTGATATCGTAGCACTCGGCGACCTCAGCCACGCGGGAGGTAGAAATGAGATATGGCTCTTTAAGATCAATGAGCAAGGTTGTTTTGGCACAGAAGCATGTCATGAAAAAGTCATTTTGACGGGAATAGAAGAATCGATTTATGAATTAGATTTACAACTATATCCAAATCCAACGAATGGAATAATCTACATAAGTTCAGAAGATAGTCGTATCATTGGATCAACCATAAAAATCGTGGATCTCGTTGGGAAACAAGTCGCTAGTTATCAATTGAGCGCCACAAGTCAACACATTGATATTAGTAAACTACAAAAAGGTATTTATATCTACACTATAAAAGACAAATCTCATTCAGTATTTAAGCTAGGGAAAATATTACTGGAGTAAAAATAAAAATAATTACCATGATAGTTATTTGTAAAATTTATATTGACTATATACTCTTTTGAGGTTTTCCAAAGAGTAAAGAATTGCATAAAAACAAACTTTCCAATTTGTGTAGTATGCAGAACTTAAAGGATTATGGACCATAGCGATGATCAAGAAGATTTTGCACCTCATGATAATATTACTTTGTACCAAGAATTGTAGCTTTTTAAAGCTTCAGCCTATAATAATAACATGACGGACGCTGAATATGATCGATTGGAAAAGAAGATTAGGGATAATTATGATCTTAAGAGATGTGGAGAGTGATGAGAGTTTAGGTTTTGAGAAAGAATATGATATATCATAAATAAAAACCGATAAGCAGCAAAAATGCGGGAAGGCAGCTCACGCAGAGCGTGACAAGTTTTGTCAATATTTTCGGTGTAGAATATAAAGGAATACCGCAATGCACTTAATCCTAACCATATTTTGCATCGAAACCTGCAAGGCTCGATCTTTACAAAGCTAGGGTAAGGATTATCTTTGCTGGTCGGTTTTTATTTTGGTTATTATTGGGTATTCTAAAACTTTGTATCTATAATGTAAATGGTGATGATTCGTATAGCTACTATAACGTGTTTCGGCTTTGCGTTCGGGCGGGCTTTCTACCACGGGACAATATACGAAGGACCGCAATAGAAGAACTTCACCCCGCCTGACGCAAAACCGATGATAGATGTTCTTTGTTTTTTATCTTTACCAAGATAAGAAATACTAATTATTTCGATACTGTTTGTATGCCAAAAACGCTATCCAAATTGCAACCATTGATATTAACACATTCCCTGTCGTTGAGATGTCAAATAATCCGAAAGCTACAATTATAAAACTACCAACAACCCAGAGCAGGTCAAGGATTGTAATAGTTGTTACCAATCCTCTATTAGATGTTTGTTTAAGGGAAACGAAAAATACAAAAGCAGAAAAAAACAAAAGATTTATTCCGATTACAGGAAAAACAAATGGATGCTTAAATCCAAAAAGGTCATTCAATTTATTTGAAAAGAGAAGCATTGACAAACCACTCATAGCAGAAAAAATGCTGTTTGCTGTTAGATATGTTTTTAACTGTTTCATTTTTTTAGTGCTTTAATTTTTCTTGGATGTGGTGTCCCGTTTTCTACATAATAGGCAAAATCTTCTATTAAATGATTTCCCATTTTAGACATTTGCATTTTCATCAGGGGGGCTAAAATCGAACCGAAAAAACCGCCCACTTTGATGTCCATTTTAATTTGTAGTTTACATTTGTTTACTCCCAACTCAAATAGTTGCCAAGTATTGCTCGCATATTTAACCATAGAAGGTTTGCCTTCAACTATTTCATACGCCAACGTGTATTTGTCATTAGAGAACTCATAAAGCCTTTCCCTTATCTTTCCCATAGTGGTTGAGCAACCACGTTCAGAACAATGTGAACCGTTGTAGTTGTTTTTACCTCCGCCTTCAGAATGATTCACGGCAGATGCCCATTTTGATGGATTTGCAAAATCAACCCCTAAAACTTGCCAAGCATCGTTGATGCTTTTATTGATTACAATTTCTTTTTCTATGACCATAATTTTGTTGTTTTAAATTATGATGCAAAGATGTGTGGTTTGTTCCTGATGCTTTTTTCTTAAAAGTTCAATTACTTGTCATTTTGGCTCAAACGAAATTTTGATGGTGATTTACCGAACTGTTTTCTAAAAGCCTTGTCAAAATTAGAAATAGTCTCAAAGCCACTTTCGTATGCTATTTCTGAAATTGTTTTTGACTTGTAAGCAAGAAGATGAATAGATTTCTCTAATTTTTTATTGAGAATATATTTGGCTGGGCTTTCTTTGTAGTAGGCATTAAATTTTCTTTTAAATGTTGCCAAGCTCATACCGCATAGATGAGCTAATTCTGGCAATGATAAACTGGCGTATAAATTCTTCTGAATTATTTCATTTAAGTTGTATTCGTTTTTAACAAAAAGTGAGTTTACAAAGGCATTGATTGAATTACCATGTTCACTTTTATTTAGCAGCAATAAAAGTTCTTTAAGTTTTGTTATTATTAAGTTGTCATCAGCAACTTTAGGATTGTCCAATAAAAAATTGATACTGTCAATAAAGGACTTCATTAAGGGTTCAATACTGACCTTTACAGTATCAAAATTACTTTGAAACTGCTCTATGGATAAGTCAGATTTAAAAAAACTCTTCACCATGGTTGGGTAAAAAAATGCACCAACTGCCGAGATTGTTTGATGTTCTATTTTACTGTTTATAGCTACATTCTCAATGAAGTAATTCCCACATTTTGCAAGCATTCCGTCACCTTCGTTGAATGTCATTAAGTTTGTGGGTGTCCGAAAGTGAAAAGCACCTTTGGTTAAATATAAAAAACAAGCTTCGTCTTCAGTAAAAAGTTTTGGCACTCGTTTAAACTTGGTGGACATCACAAGTCGTTCAAAGACTACCTTTCCATTATGTTTAATTTCTGTCTGTTCTATCAGCATTTTATCACTTGGCTTTTATTTCGGTGGTCTCTCTGCAATGACAGCTAAAGTTAACTTTGTGGTTTACGAAACGCCATTTTCAAAATTCAAATTCTACTTTATTGATTTACAATACCTATGAAGGTTTATAAAACACGAAAGTTTTTAAGGAAGAATGTCATTAAACGCTAATGATCCGAGTGTTTCCATACGTACTTCAACCTAAAAAGGACAAATATAAATGGTAATTCAATAAGGTGTTAACTTTTCTCAAAGAATGCAAAAAAAAACGGGTAAATCAGCCCTGACCCTTGACTGTGCAACTGAAAACAGACCACTAGAAGTGGTGAAAACAGGGAGCGTATTTTATCCGATGCCTTTAGGTTCGGTAGATTAGCAGTGAGGTACGAACTCAATAACCCACATTAATCACCAGAAAATCTATTACAGTTTGAAACTACTTCAAAATATGGAGTTTTCAAATGCACCGTAGCTCTGCTATGCCTTATTTTCCAAATCTCCATATTTTCTTGTATTTCCAACCTTCATGACGAAGTTCTGGTGAATAATGTGGGTTTGTCAGGTTATACAGCCTTGAGCCTTGAATATGCCATAAAAAACAAACCACCAGAGGTGGTAATATAAAGAAGTAAGAAGTCTAGGGGCAGCGGGCCATATGGTGCACACAGGAGAAATGTGAGGTACAAACTATGGCTGTGTGTATCAGATGGCCCCACATGGCTGCCCCAAAAACAAGTAAAATGAGCTGCGGTAGATGTGCCATGCATACTCATGATGTAAATGTAATGCTCCTGAAGGGATACATGATGTGGATGCGATGGCACATATACAGGAAGCAGTAAAAATACTGCCAGCCATAGCCGCCAGAATGTAAGCATAACTACACATAGTATCTAACATAATGACAAGGAATATGGCACATATAAGGCACTGGTACTTGTCTATATGGTAGATACTATGTAACTGCGTCAAAGCCACTACTGGTAAGATTGGGATAGCGTTTATGGTCATAGTGTACAATTGTTTTGGGATTGGAGTTAAGCGTACTCTATGAACATAAAGCGCTATGAGTAGAGCAAGTGGCTGGAACATTCTGGTCTATGGCTGAGACAGTATGCCATATAACCTGTGAAAGGGCGAACGCAGCGGACTGAAAGGAGCAAGCGCCCGACAAATAAAGAAGTGCTTTGCACACAGCTTATGAAGTTAGGGGGATGAGTATAGGGTTTGAAAAGAGAGATGAGTTATGAGATTTGAGAGATAAGATTGGTTTCATAAAGAGGGTTTGGACAATAAAATAATAGGCAACATCGAAGTTAAAAACTTCGACGATCAGATTTGAAAAGAGTTTAAGGTCGAATTGTTTAAGGTTTAATGAAGTAAGTGATTAAAAAGAAGGCTGTACTGTTTATTATAAATGGTTGCATCGAAGTTGCAAACTTCGACGATCAGCTTGCAAACAAGTTTACAAGTCCAGTAAAAATGATACGGATATATTTTAACCGATATATTTATGAAAACGGGACCCTAAAATCCTGCATAATGCATGTGTATCGTAGGAACAAAATGAAACGAATAAAAGGTACGGAATGGAGTAAGGGTAGCTATGATTTAATGTGCTTTTTCTGAGTGTAACATTAAATCTTATACCGAAATGAATTTCGGTACCCATTAAAATCATAGCTGCTTACGGAATGAAATATGTAGAGCACAAGTTGCAAACTTGCGCTAGCCTTGAGTGGAATGGCGTGACGGAGATACTTATGCTAAGACGTAATCTTTCTAAATGGTGTATTACGGAAGCTCTCTGAGTGTATGAGTGAATGGAATGCAACGGGAACGTAAGGCACTGGAGTGGAAGTGTAATGAAATGAATGAAGGAAGGAAGAGTGCCGGATGATGATGGAAACTTGGTATATTTTTGGGATGGATATTAAATTTGGTACCATGTGTGAAGTATCTAAAAATTTAAAGTTGTGTACTTGCCATTCGGATATGGATGAAATAGAAAATGTATGGATGTATGCCAGATTTGTTGATGGGAAAAGACATTATATACTTGGTGAACCTAAGTTACTCAATGACATAAATCTTGCTACAAATAAGGTAAACAAGATGATAATCACCAGAATGCTGAACCAACGAAACTGTTTTGACATTGAAATTAATCACATGGATAAAGACCAACTCCACTTGTCCTTCGATAAATATTCTCTATTTTATTCATTTGAGTACAGAAACAACAAATGGAAATCTATCCAATCAGAGCCATTGATGGTAGAGTGGTTTCATGATGTTATTCATTATGGGGAAATGAAGGATATGTACAATAACTGACAAAAGGGCAATTTGTGATATTAATAATTACGATACAGTAAGGTTGTTTTATTATTAAGGTTCTGCTGCTATGGATGGTGGCGTACTGTCCAATATTATGTATGGTTTCGTAAATAAAGACTTTTCAAAATCATCACATAATTGGTTAATAATGTCTTTGGTCTCGCGAACAAAGAACTCTCCAAGGTCCTTATTCTTAATGGTATATTTCCTGTAAAGTTTTGAAAAGTCTGTGTATATTTCATCATTTGAAAATGCTGAACCATCATCTTTTATTTTTGCAATTAATCTGAGTCCGTTTTCGTCTGCTTTAATGAATTCAAAAAAAGTGGTTATCTTCTTCTCAAAATCCGCTATAAGTTCTTCTATGGCTTCTTCTTCCTGATTGCGCTTTTCTATAACCTTCAAGATATTATACTTGAACTTATTGGGTTGATCTGATCCTGTCGGTGTTGGATTTTTTGGTTTTTTTCCTTTGTCGACTGGGTCTATGGGTGCAATAATGCCTATCCTGTTGTCAAAGTAAATTTCGACATCATCTATTACATCAGATTGTCTATTTATCTGAGCATAAAGCATATTGTATTTGCGCCAGAAGTCTGTAAACAAACTCTCACTGTATTTAGGGTCTATATCAATTACAAATTCTATGAGATTAAGGATTTTGAAGTATTGTAATACTTCATCTCTTATTTTCTTGGCTTCTGCTTTAGATCCTTTTATAAATGTATCAAAAGCATCTTCAATATCAACTATTAATTTTGTAACAGGATTTGTAGTGTAGTAAGATTTAAAAGAAGGGAAATGATTTTTAAATATCGCACATTGTGATAAAGACTTCAATAATTCTACAAGTTTTTCTTCATCACCCAAAGGGTCAAAATCTGAGACTACCACATTACTGAAATGCTCAAAGGCGGCCTTTATGTTTTTAACATTTACGTTCTTGTAAGAGAAATCAATGATCTTACAATCGTTCTTATATTTGGTGGTCCTGTTTACTCTCGAAATTGTTTGGATTGCATTGATACCTTTTATTTCTTTGTCCAGAAATAATGTGTGCAATTTTTGTTCGTCAAATCCTGTCTGTAGTTTGTCCACTACTATAATGATACCATTTTTATCCTTTTTTTGAAAGTTTTGAAGAATGGTTTCTTCGTTTAAGCCATTATTAATACTTACACAGCTTGGATGTTCCTGGTTGTCTGAATACACGATATAGATGGGCGCATCAATAAAACGTTCATATTTTTTATCTTTCACCAGTACTTTAAAATACTTATCTAAAAACCCTTTGTATTTGATTGCTGCTGGAATGGATGATACAGCAAGCATTGCTTTTGCCGTGCCCCTGATATTGTGATACACGCTACTTACCAATCTTTCTGCTATAAATTTCGAAATGGCTTCTATTCTGTCGGTGTTTAAATATATTTTCTTTTTGCGTATAGCATATTTTAGGCCATCTGTATCGATGCCTGTATCTGTATTGTCGGGTATATCATCATAACCAGTATCACCTTCAAATCCTTCTAAGTCATTTTCTGGAATATCAAAGTACATCTTGGATGAGACTGGCACAATACCTTTGATAGGATTTAAAATATATCCATCTTCTATAGCTTCCTTCATGGTGTAACTATCAAATGGTATCCATATTTTTTCGGCTTCTGCATATTTATTAAACTCTCCGAATCTTGCCAAAGTGTGATCACTTGGTGTGGCAGTAAAACCAACTATTAGGTTTTTCTTAGACTGGCTGTTTTGATAGTCTTTGTTATTGTCAAAGCTACTTTGTAATTCGTCAAATACGCTAATCATTTCTTCGTGTTGCGTACCGCTATTGGTCCTATGTATCTCGTCAATCAGAAATGCTATACGAAGTTTAGCTAATTTTTTTACTGCTGATGGATCAAACATGTTGTCCACAGAAGCGAACTTCTGAAGATTAACTACAATAATCCTTTTGTCGCTGCTCAAGGCATCTATAAAACTTTTGCGGTCATCAGCTTCTATGAACATACCTTTCTGAATATTCATATTGTGCATTTTGGAATCTAACTGATCTCGCAGTTGTAATCTATCCACCACAAGCATTACTTTGTCATACACATATTCACCATCCTTTCTTAGGTCTTTTAATTGTAATGCAGTCCAACCTATGATGTTACTTTTGCCAAAGCCTGCGGCATACTGTAGCAATAATGAATAGACGGTTTTATTATTTTGATATTTTAGTCTTTTATTAATCAAGTCCTTGATTTGAGCTTCGCCTAATCCTTTCGCCTTTAATTCATTTTCTAATTTATTGATAAAATAATCTGGTTCATCTTCATGCATCAGGAATTCATCAATTTTTGAAATTACCTTATCGGTTCCAAATTTTTGTTTAGGTCTTGGACTTATTAGCCTACCATCATTATGTTTATATTCTTTAGTCTTGCTGCCTTCTTTTTTAATGAGTTCCCTTTCAATAAAATTGTAGTAAAGGATCTCTTTTTCAATCATCTTTTTATCATATAGGGCCTTAAATACTTCTTCAAACCGCTCTGTTTTTGTGGCATCCTTGTTTCTGAGTGGATAAGGTTTGAAGTCTTTTAAAAATTTCTTATCGTATTGTTCGAAATCATAACTACCATTGACTACACCTGCTTTTATCTCATCGAATAATGAAGAAATGTTTCTGATCACAAATGTTTCTGATAGGTCTGTGGCAGTAATGTGTATGGCTTTTTCGAAAATCTTTAAAAAATCCTTTCTGATCGATTGTGATATGTCATTTTTATCTGCCAACACTAAATATTCCTGAACGGCACTCAGATAGTCTTTTGCGACTTTCTTGCGGCCATTTTTGTCAGCGGTTTGGTTGGTCCAATTGCTTTTTAACTCACTATATCCGAGAAATATGCCATTCAGAAAAAATGATAGGTCTGGCCGGAATGAGAAATACTGTTTACCTTCATATTTATAGGTGTAGGGTAACTCCTGGACTACAGAAAAGATATTTTGATCAAAGAGCTTATCTTCTTCCATTTCACTGCCGCTGGGGTAAAATAAATGCAGTTTGATTCCTTCAAATGTAACTGATTTATTGGTATTGATAAAGATTGCCATATTCATAGATGATTTGATCTTTTCATCCAAGAAGGTGGTAAATGCATCCAGTAGTGCTTTCTCTGAATCAAACTTTTTGAGCAGTTTTCTATAATTACTTTTATTGAGTGTGGTCTCTGATATAAAGTGTTTTAAATCTTCATTGATAAAAAAAGTGGATGAAACTGTATTTGCTTTTGCTTCATTATACAAAAGTCCATCTGGCCGTTCGCAAAAAAAATGTATCAGGTATTTGTCCTGTAAATCTAACTCCTTCATATACTTCTATTTTTTATTTTCCACAAATCTTCTTTTGTCCAATCTAAAACTGTACCATCTTCACCGGAAGGAATACCTAAATATTGAATAGGAACTGATGGGTATTTATTTATCAATGTTTCTAATTTTTCCTTAAAGCTATTATTTGGGTTTACAATTTGCAGAAAGTATTTTAATATACAAAGCAAATAAAAAGTTCTCTTATTGTTATATGAATATCGGATGCTTACCCATGGACTAGCTGACTTTAGTAATCGCTCAGGTTCTACAGCCAGATCCTTGTTCCACAATCTTGAGTGATGTGCACACACATTACGTACATATGTAAGTGAGTGTAGCCATGAAGTAAATACAGTAGGATGCAGATTAAATTTTGTAGCAATTGTTTTTTTATCTTCTTTAGAATTTAATCCCCTATATAAATTTGATAACTCTCCTATAGTTAGTAATTCAAAACACATCCAAGAAGGCGGATTGGAAGGAATATGATAATTATCTATATAATGTTTGATAAATACTTCAGGTCGTCTAGCTGATTTTGCTTTTGAAATAATTCCTTGAAAGTCAGAAAACGGATCTATTTTTATACCGACTTTATTTTGAAAAGGTTTAACAAATAAATTCCGATTGTCTTGCCAATGACTATCATTATATTTTATAGCCATAGCGTAAATAAATTGTGTGCGGATAGCCACTTCTACTCGTTCAATACAATCAAAAACTAGCAAGCGAAGCTCTCTGTCGAAAGAGTAAGTATCAAGGATTTGCTGAAATGTAGTTCCATCGTCAAACCAATCTTTGGTTTGTTGAAATGGAAGAAAATAGGCGCTCAATCTATAATAACTTATTTGCTCTAAATAGTGCAATGCTTTTAAATCATTTTCTATTGTGAGATTTCTTTCTTTCAGTTGCTGGAGTTGAACTGTATAAGATAAGGGTTTTTTATGATAAACTTTCTTTTTCATAGGCCTATATAAAAAGAGAAACCCCCCAAGTGTGCTACCGAAGTAAGCCTGGGAGGTGTATTATCATTAATATGAAATATTGGCTTTTGAATTAACCCATTTGCTATCACAATAGCAAGCAACTTGGATTTAAGAGCCGCAAAGGTATAACATATTTGCAATACTGAATCAATTTTAAGGAATAATTGTGAAATATTTATCATGCTACTACTTTTATTTTACCTGTAACCACATCATTTATCAGTGTCTTGCTTAGTTCTTTTAAGGTGACTATTACTCTGGATGCAAGTTTATAAAAACTATTCCTAAAGGAATTGATTAGGTATTTATCTTGTAAGTTCAAATCTATCATATCTGTTGCTTTTAGAATAATCTAATGTAGGACTCAAACATAAATATCTGACTTCTTTTACCACCCGTCACTTCTTTTAGAATTTCATATTGTTTTAATTCTTCTAGGATTTTGTAGGCAGTGGGCATAGAGACACCTGTGATTTTTACTATTTGGGCAGCGTTGATAACTGGTTTTTGGTAGAGCTTTTCTAATATCTTCAAAAGGTGGTGGCTTCGGGTACTGTTTTTTTGAATGATTTCTTCTTTTTCTTTTTTGAGTTTCAAAATAGCATCAAATGTGGCTATACCATTTTTTGCAGTTTCGATGACACCAACCAAAAAGAATTTAAACCACTGCTTTATGTCATTATGTGTTCGCACTCGCATCAGATTATCGTAATACAGCATTCTATGGCGTTCAAAAAAATCGGAAAGATAAAGGATTGGTTTTTTCAAAATTTCTTTATCTACCAAATATAATGTAATAAGTAACCTGCCTACACGACCATTTCCATCTAAAAATGGGTGAATGGTTTCGAATTGATAATGTATTAGTGCTATTTTTAATAAGTCAGGCAAAAATGCTTGCTCATTATGTGCAAATTTTTCGATATCGGCCATTAACTCCGGGACAGAAGTGTGTACTGGAGGAACAAAAGATGCATCATTAATACTCGCTCCACCAATCCAATTTTGACTTTTGCGAAATTCACCTGGAAGTTTGTGTTGACCACGTACACTTTGCAAAAGAACTTCATGGGCATCACGAATCAGACGTGATGAAAAAGGTAATTCTTTTAATTGATGGATGGCTTGATTCATTGCAGAAATATAATTGTGTACTTCTTCCCAATCATCCCTGCGTTCATCGCCCAGATCTTCTCTTTCTAAGAATGCATCTTCTATATTCGTTTGTGTACCTTCGATTTTACTACTTTGGGTTGCTTCTTTGGCAACATGCATACTTATAAACAAATCAATATTCGGAATATATTCGGAATACATATCGAGTCTGCCTATCTGACGGTCTGCTTGAGATAAGAGTTGTTGTATCTCCATATCATCTATCAACCATTGTTTGTTTATAAATGTGGGTTGAAAACTTTTGTAGTACCCCTGATTAATATAAGTTCCTGAATTAAAATTTTTCATCGGTTTCCGATTCTTGTTTAAATACGTGTGTTCCTAATTAAGAAATAGGATGCAAATTTAATTAAAAAATTTCTTATTTAAAAAATTAACAGAAATTTTAAATAAGTATAGTTCTTTTAAAAAAAAAGTGTCACTCTTTTAAACTACTACTTTGTTTTCGTCATGCTCACTCATTCCACTACTTTTATTTTACCTGTTACCACATCATTTATCAATGTCTTGCGTAGTTCTTTTAAGGTGGTTATTTGAGATTGAATATTTCCAACAATTTTGTCAATGGTTTGTGTTTTATGGTCCAAATAGGTGGCTATTTTGATTTGTTCATTAATAGGCGGTAATAAAACTTTTAAGAATTTTACATCTTCTTGATTTATTCCACCCTGTGCCCCACCTGTCATATATGTTCTGATTTTTTCACTTCCAGAAATTAGAAAATTGAAATAATACTTTGTATCTAATTTTTGTTTTGGTAACAAAGCAACAATAGATTGATTGATTGTGGTATCAAAAGTTAAATATCCTATATTGGAGCAAGTTGCACCTGTTAGAGCAATTAGAATAGAATTTGCTTTTGCCATTTTTGTACTACTTTCTTTTAAAGCTTCTACAGAAATGAATTCTTCAACTGCATTAGGAATGACAATATTATTTTGGACTTTACCCGAAGGAATCCAAGGTATTTCACCTATCCAATACTCTTTTTCTTTTGTTGACGGAGTCCCACCTGCAAGAGAAGAAAAAATATCTTTTATTCTTTTTACTTCCCAATGTTCTGGGATTTGCCCAATCCAATCTATTCCACTATCTTTCAGTTTTACGCTTTTATCCAAACCCTTAGTCACCGTTTCATTGATGATGCTTTTGCGTAACTCCTTGTAAAAGCCAATTTTCTTTTCTAAAAGGATTACTTTTCTGTCTATGGCTTTGGTTTTGGTATCGAGGTACTGGGCTATGGCTGCTTGCTCTGGAAGTGGTGGATACAATATAAATAAATTTTTTATTGCATCTTGATTAATATTTGGGTCTTTCCTTGCTCCGTCAGCAAATAATTTCCATTCAGATCTAAAGTATTTTAAATAATACATAAAATAAAGCGAACATAGTTTCTTACTTGGTAGAACAGCACAAACCGACTGATTTATAGTCGATGGTTTTTTCAATATAGAGTTTTTACCTATTGTTCCAAAACCACCATACATAGCAACTAAAATAGTATTTATTGGGAGAAAATTCAACCTGCATTCATCTATTGCTAACTGAGTTATTTTGTATTCCACTTCAAATAATTCTCCATCATTTAAATCTGTAGTACGTATCCAATTAAATATTCCATTTTCATAATATTTTGAATTACCGCTTTGTGGTGTAGTACCTGATTTTGTAATGGAAATATCCTTAACTCTTTTAACATCCCAAGAAAATGGAATATCTCCTAACCATTCAACACCACTATCTGCATATGAATCATACTTTTTCATATACCCAATTCATTTTGTAGGTTAGCCAATTCATTTTCCAAACTATCTATTTCAGTCTGTATATCTTTAACTGATCTAAGTTTTTCGGGTACGTAAAAAACCTTATTAAAATTGAGTTCTACGCCTACTACATTATCTAAATAATCAAAGGGACGGGTAATGTATTTTTCCATAAAATTAGCAATGGTCTGGCGGTTTATAGCTTCATCAGGACTGTATGGGATGATCTCATAATCTTTCTGGAGATCTTTGGTCAGCTCTATTGTGATGCTGATGCTGTCACCTTTTGTTTTTGATGCTTTTTTGAAAGCTGATTTGATGACGATCTTACCGCAACCCAAGTAATTACGAATTACCAATTCAGAATTACGAATTTCGGCTTCTACTATTGTTTCTTTATCGCTATCATACCAATAGCATAGCTTGTCTGTAAATACCTTTACATCCTGCTCTTTGTAATCAATGGCTGATATAGATGGTTTCACACTTTCTTCAAAATATTCCAATAGGGATTTGAATTTTGAATTATCAAAAGAAGTGATTTCAAATTCTGTCACTTCTAAAGGCTCAGTATCTGAATGGACCACCAATTTTATTGGCGTTAGCTTGATGCTTTTTTCTTCTACGGTTTCTCCTTCCTTGTTTACTTTGGTAGGCATTTCTATGTTCTTACCGTTCTCGTCCACATTGGTCAGCATGATGCTTTGTTTATTGTAGTAGAAATGCCATTTGTCAAATACTCGTGCATAGGAATTGTCTTTAAAGTCGGTAAATGTTTTTACAATATCGGCTCTGTTGGCAGGATTCATTTGTTTTCTCTTTTTTCCCTTGCTTTTCTTTAAGGGTTCAAATAAATCACTGGCATTGATCAGGATTACTTTGTCTTTGTGATCTGCTGGTTTGTTTTTGTTAAACACCCACAAATAAGTGTAAATTCCGGTATTAAAAAACTCATCCGTAGGCATCTGGATGATCGCTTCTACCCAATCATTATCAAAGAAGTGTTTGCGGATATTACTCTCCCCACTGCCAGCATCACCACTAAACAGAGTAGAGCCATTGTGAACGACTACAGAAATACCATCATCTGCCAGATGATATAAAATGTGCTGTGTAAACAGGAATTGGCCATCAGAAATAGACGGTAATGCGACAAATCTTTCTGTAGTATCATTTTCTATGTCCTTTTGGTATCCTTTCCAATCTACACCATAAGGGGGATTAGCGACCACTATATCAAATCGCTTCTCAATAAATGATATATTGGTCAAAGTATTTCCATATCTGATATCAGAATCTTGTCTGAAACGACTCTCTATTTTTGCCAAAGCATATAGACTGTCGCTCCAATCTTCCCCAAATGTTTTGGTAGGTCTTTTGAAAATTTGTTTGATTTTGTCTTCGACACCAAATAGCAAGTTACCCCCACCACAAGTCGGATCATACATGGTCAAAAACTTGTCATTATCTTCAATCTTTGAAGCTATCAACTCTGTAATCAGAGAAATGATGTCATCAGGCGTGTACTGTTCTCCAGCTGTTTCTGCTGAAATATCTGCCCATTTTCTTTTGATGTGCTCTTCGAGTGTTGTTATCTCAGAGTTGCTAAAGGGAGTGAGATCAATCTCGCTCCAGGTTTTTATGGTTTCAAATAAGATTCGTTTCTTTTTCAGCTGACCACTGATACCCGATATATCGAGAAACTTTTCTTCTTCAGTGCCTTTATCTACTCCTAATAAATACTTTGTCTCAGGATCGAAGGATTTCAAATAGCCATGGAAATCAACATCAAAGGTCTTGTCGTTTTTGCAGATATCTTTTAGTGACTTGTTATTACGAATAACATAATCATTATAGCCCAAGCCTTCCAATTGGAACATTTCTACAAAGTCTTCAATATTATCTCTTCCTATTTCTTCCGTCAATCTGTTCGCTTCTCTGATCAACCTACTCTCCACCATCAGAAGGGCGAAGTAGGGCATCATATATTTGGGGAAATCACTCTGTTTTATTCCAGCTCCTATCAGCAAGTCTGCTGTTTTCCAGATGTCTGATTCATATTTTAAAATGTTAATGGTCATCTATTGATTATTAATGATTAAATTTGTTTAATACGATTTGTACTGCTTGATTACTTAATTTTTCTTCTTTGATGCCCCACCTTATCTTATCGGCTAACCAAAGAGATTGTAAATCATCTTCATTGACCTGAAAGAACCTGCTTAAAGTTGGAAGGTGCTTTCGATTGAAGGGCTTTTCGTTGTTTTCGATTTTACTTATAAATGCTCCATCTACACCGTTCAACGACTTGTCCGAAGATTGGCAAATATACTAAGTTAATTGGTATAGTATTCACCATTAAATCACTTTTCGATAAAACCCTGTCCTTGGTTTTTCTAAAAACATTGGTACTGAGTTGTTTAGCAAATCATCTTGGGCTCTTTAAATTTTTATTACCTAACTAAAGTTTCGGTGTAAATACTTATCGGAGAGATTGCATATTTTGTACTTCATTTTTACGATTCAGCTGAAGTTTAACATTGCAAATTGATTTTAACGTCTTTTTCATTTGTTCACTCTAAAGTCGTGACAGGCTTTGACACAAAAGAAACATGCGCCGCGGCGCACAAGTCTGTTTCATTTTCTTAACGCCATTTTATGAAGTTTTGACTAAAAATGAAAAGGCCGGTCAGACAAACTATTCAGATTTGAAAATAACAAAAATGTTGATAATCAATACAGTAATGAATTTTATAACATTGTTTTTATTTGTGTAAAATTTTGATTTATAATTATTTAAAACATCCGAAACTTAAATTACCTAATACTGAGTCATCTCCGAAAACACAAATTTATTGATAATCAACCGTTTTTTACCCTAACCCTAAAGGGAAACACTTGATTTTCAATGAAGTAGTAACGAATATTTCACATTTATTTGAAATAATGACTTTTCGGAGTGGACTCAAGTTTAAATACTAAATCCACTCCGAAAACACAAATTTATTGAAAAGCAATCGTATGGTTTTATCCCAAAATTACAGTAAATCTAAAATTCCTTTTGTTTTGCCCTAAGCCTAAAGGAGACGCTAAATTTATCGGAGGGATGTTCAGGCGTACATTTTTTACCGAAATTAATTTCGGCACCCATTAAAAGCCAATGGAGATGATAAGCTTATTCAAGGAAAACAAACGAGACGTTTGTACTAACCCAAGCTTAGCGGAGACGCTAAGCTTATCGGAAGATGTATTTCGTCAGGCAGGATGCCTGATGATACTGTATCGTAGTGAGGACGCAACGACGAACATAGGAAATAATGACTTTTCGGAGTGGACTCAAATTGTGAAAAAAAATGTGAAACTCATTCGTAATTTTATCATACTGTTTTGAAATTTAACTTTGGATATTGTCAGGAAAAGTAAATAGCTATGACTAAGTAATATAATTTAAAAAAGAAAAGAAAATGGATAAAATAAGAATCAAAAAAATAGTTGGTGTTTCAATTTTAACCATATTGGTAGTGGGTATCAGTGTAGCTTACTATGCGTATAATATGCCACATAGGGATGTTCAAAAGACAAAAGCAGATTATAGCTTACAAGGTTCAGAAATAGTAAATGAATATCTGTCGGATGCAACATCAGCAAATGAAAAGTATCTGGATGATGAGGGTGAATCTAAGGTTTTGGAGATTAGTGGAAGTATTGCAAAGATTGAAGAAGATTTTGAACAAAATAAAGTGATTTTATTAAAATCTAATGAAGACAAAGCGGGCGTGAGTTGTACTTTCTTATCGGATCAAAAAGACATCATCGAAGGTCTCAAAATTGGAGATCAAATTGTGGTGAAAGGCGTGATAAGATCAGGTGCATCATTTGACGAAGATCTGGATATGTACGAAAATGTCATCGTAGAAAAATCCACTTTTATATCGAAAAAATAGATGTAAGACCAAAGACCTACATAAAAAAGATCCTTAAATCTACAAAGTATCTATAAGGGTTTACAATCATATAAGATTAAATCATATTATTTAAATTTAAAATTTTACTACCATGAAACATTTTTTTATTTATCGATTAGCAGTTTTATCATGCTGGGTTTGCTATCGTTTACGCCTATCAATGGTAAACTCGTCTCTTCAAAATCACACATTAAATTTTTTAGTAGTACACCTGTAGAAGACATAGAAGCCAATAATTACAAGTCAGTAGGCACTTTAAATCCTGAGACTGGTGATGTAGTCTTTTCTGTACCGATGCAAAGTTTTGAGTTTAAGAAATCTTTAATGCAGAAGCATTTTAATCAAGACAAGTTTTTAGATACCAAAGTACATCCGAAAGCAAAACTTATCGGTAAAATAACTAATTTAAATTCCATTAATTTTTCAAAAGATGGTGTATATAACGCAATTGTAAGTGGTGAAATGACCATAAAGGGAAGTACTCGACCATTTAACACAAATGGAACTATCACCATACATGGTGACGAGACAAAGGTGAATAGCAAATTTAATATTACGTTATCAGAATATGGAATTGAATTTGTAAAAGGTAAACCTTCTAAAAATATCTCAAAAGTTGTGGAGGTTACCATGGACGCTACCTTTAAGGCAGAGTAAATTAGAGTAATAGAAAGAGCAAGTGAAACCAACTTTGAGCATTGGGTCAACGTTAATTTTAAATATTTTAAACATCTCAAAGTTTGGTTTCACATTTTGTCCTTAGCGTATGATTAAATTTTTATTACCTTATAATCAATATTTTATGACTCCTTAGCTTTACTTCGACCATCAGGGGTGATGAAATGTGCAGGAAAACAAACGAGACGTTTGTACTAATGTAAGCTTAGCGGAGACGCTAAGCTTATCGAAGGGAGGTTCAGTGTTACAATTTTTACCGAAATGAATTTCGGCACCCATTATACTACAGATTGGTAATATATCGTGTTGTCAAGTGTTTAGTTTTAGGTTTTGGGTACAATTCATAAAAAGAAGTAACAATAATTGTATTTTCCTATTAACTTTGCTTTTTTAAAAAATAATCTTATTGAGATTGTATGGCAGAGAGAAATCGACAAATAACCGCCTGGGTAGATGCATACACCAAAGATTTATTGCAGTGGACACAGATGAGGGTGGGAGAATTAAGTATAGCTGAGGATCTTGTGCAAGATACTTTTGTGTCAGCTTATCATGGTTTTGATAAGTTTGAAAACAGAAGTGCTCCTAAATCATGGCTAATATCGATACTTAATAGGAAAATTGCTGATCACTTCAGGAATGGTGCAAAGATGAAATTTGTGCCATCTGATTTCGGTGATGAAAAACAAGCCAAATATATTTCTGATACACTTTTTCAAGATAATGAATCGTGGGTGTCTATTGATTCTGGGAAAAGCTGGGATTCAGATGAACATTTGCTAGACAATCCTGAGTTTAATGCTGTCATGGCTGCATGTATGGATGATTTGCCAGCTAAGTGGAGATACATCGTAACTTCTAAATATATAGATGATAAAAATAGTAGTGAAATATGTAAGGAAATGGAAATGACTAAGTCTAATTATTGGCAGGTGGTACATAGAGCAAAGTTATTACTAAAAGTCTGTATAGAAAAATATTGGAAATGAGTAAATGGATGTCAACATTGATGCTTTCATGCAAAAAAGCCAGCGAATTGATCGATAAAAGTGACATTCAAGGTTTGAATCTTATTGAAAGAGTTCAGCTAAGTATGCATACATCTATGTGCAAAGGATGTCAGGCATATCACCACCAAAGTAACAAACTTAATATACTTATTGGTAAGATGGGAACTTATCACAAAAGTCCAAATGAAAACGCTGCTGATAAAGTGGATGCCCTAAAATCAAAAATATTAGAAAAAATCAAAGACGAATAACTATACATTCACGTTTTTGAAATTGGATTAAGTTACCGTCTTGGATTATACTAACCGTTGCGCAATGGCTTGGATAGGTAACTGTGTAGGCATGGTTTTCTTTAAAAATCATATGATCTTTTATTTTAAAGATACCTTCACATTCTAAGCGCCCGTCACTATTGTATCGGGTTATATGAAAGTGATTGCTATCCTTTTGTGCAATATAAAACCAGGACCCTGCCCCTTCGCCTGCAAGCCACTGGCTGGAAACAGGTATCTTATGTGTCATTATCGGCCTTGGCAATGTATTCGTGGGGTTATGTTTGATATGCATACGAGGGCTTAAATTCTATGTTTTGATGTTATGAATATTTTGGGGTAAGATACATTTGACCCAATCCTTTTACTATGCCTATGGGCGAAGGACTCAAGAGCCATGGCAGTCTCATTTTTATTTTTTGGAGTATGGAAATGTGACTTTTTTGCACTAAAGTGTGAACAAACCTGCTGCAATTGGTGCCATTCCATACAAAAGGGCCATAAGGAATGAATACTTCTTCCTGCATTTTTTTTGCCTCTGAATAAACGGTTTTGAAATCACAACTTGTGAAAGAAGCATACATCTGTCCGTCACCATGACAAGAATTATTAGATTGTAGTTCGTTAAGGATATCTTTTAGGTTTTCAATACTATTGTCCGATATTATGGCTTTTGTATTAATCTTAAGGTCATGATCTGTCCATATATCCCTTACTCTGCCGTGGCCTGCTGGTGCATGATAACGACCGAAATCAAAATAATAACAATTACCATCTGAAGCATCAATAATAACTAAAGCTGCATGACCTACCTGGTAGTAGTTTTGTTTGCTGATACCTGCCACGAGCATCAATCCATCATACCATGCACCTGCTTTTTTGCAAAGCGTCTCTGGCCAAGCCAATGCTATGATAAAACCTGATCGCATAATGGTATATTAAGGTCAAACTTACTGTTCTGGATAAAATCATGGTAATGCATTAGTAAGCTATTTTGATTACTTAGTATTTGGGTGACACTAACGGTTTGAAGTCCTTGATCTCGCTTCATCACAATATTATTTGAAGTGTCGGATATATGATTGGCGGTGTGAAAAGATTTCATTTTATCAGACGACAAAAAAACATCATTGGATAACCATTTTTCAAACCAAATTTTTCTTTCTTCCCTCTGAATTATATCGTAAAGCGTGGCAGAAGCCCAAATTGTAGGTTTAGAAGGATCTATGATTTTAATAAACTTCCTATTGCCATCCCATCTGAATTGTGTGAATTTAATATCTGTCGAACCTTGCAGCATCAAAAGTGTAAAAGGTGCTACCTGGCTACAATCAATACCTTCTATAAATGATTTTGCATCTGGGTAACTAAAAAAATCCAATAAAATCTTACCCCGACTAATGACATAATGATCTTGATGCTCGAAGTTTTCAAAAGCTCCATTGAGCAAACATGCTACCCTATTACTGTCAGAAGCAGCGATCCATGTGCCACCTGCTTTTTCATCTTTTGGGAAGGTGATAGTCTGGTTGTACATTTGGTAAGGTAGGGGTATCATTGTTGTCCTTAGGTTATACTCATCCCGGCTGGATGTCAGGATATAGCCCTTTTGGGTAGGTAAATAAGTTACTGTACACATGCTAATCTGCGGTTTCTTATAGTGGATGGAGCTATACCAAAATTTTCATCTAGTACATTAGATAGTCCCTGATCAATGGTTGCTACTTTGATGAGTGCCATGTGATGTATGGCATGTTCGAGGCAATACACCAATTCTCTTTCGATGGAACTGTCGATTGTCAATGAATCATTACTCTCAATGCCATAATTGCCAATCAATTTGATTTGATTTTTGACAGGAATCACTTCCAAATTGGTGATCATTTTATTTAGTGTAAATATAGCAAATTTCATATCCGTCTCCAATAGGATATTTCTCTCCCTATTATCATAGTTTATCGATCCCTGATGCACTCCATTCAAAAGGCAAAGATAAAACTCCAAAATATGTCGTACGTGCTGACCAATGGTAGCTCCTGATAGCGTATCACATTGGTAAGTGTATTGGTTTTCGCTGATAGAATGGATAAATGATTTAATTTCATTGAGATTTTTAATACAATGTGTTACCATAATTTTTAAAATTTGAGTACGAAAAAAGCTATACAGGTCACATAAAACGACCAAAAAACTGCACCTGATAAATAATATACCCCATTAGACATCAAATATTGCTTATCCTGACAGGAAAAAAGGAAAACTTACAATTGTTTGATAAAATAAATGTAAGTTCCGATTGTTCTTAGTCATTAAACGAAAATGACACTATTCGTTTTGTAAGGAATCGATTTTGGTTACGTCAAATTCTAAGTAATTACATACACCTAATGCAGTTTCGATACCATAATATTAACTTCGCTTTCAATTTTTACACTTAATAGATATGACAGATTTAAAAACATCAAGACCAACTATAAAAAAGATTGCGGAAATACTTTAACCGCACAACCATAAAGTAAAACCCAAAATAAATGATACAAGTAGAGAATTTAAAGTTTCAGTATTCAAAAAATGATGGATTAACCTTAAAAGGATTAAACTTTGAAATTAATAAAGGCGAAATATTTGGTTTTCTAGGGCCATCCGGAGCCGGAAAAAGTACCACTCAAAAAATATTATACAAAATATTGAGTGGTTTTGATGGCTCTGTGATGATTGATGGAAAAAATATTGATGATTGGGATAATTCATATTTAGAAAAAATTGGTGTGGGTTTTGAGATGCCAAATCATTATTTAAAACTTACAGGCAAACAAAACCTGGAATTGTTTGCATCGTTCTATAAAAATGTTGATAAAACAAAAACAGTTAAGCTTTTTGAAATGGTTGATTTGCACGATGCAATCAATAAACCTGTGGAAACGTATTCTAAAGGTATGAAGATACGTTTAAATTTCATCAGAGCTATTCAGCACAATCCTGACATACTTTTTTTTGACGAACCGACCTCAGGTTTAGATCCGATTAATGCACAAAAAATCAAACATCACATTTTAGAACTAAAATCTCAAGGAAAAACCATTTTTATAACAACACATAGCATGGATACTGCTGACCAGCTATGTGACAGAGTATCGTTTATAGCAGATGGTACTTTAAAAGCTACAGATACCCCAAAAAATCTCAAAGACAAATATGGAAAAGAAGGTGTAAGTGTTGAGCTTAAAAATGGCGCCATAACTGAATTTTCACTTAAAGATTTGGGAAACAATATTGCATTTTTAGAATTCATCAAAAAGGATGAAGTGAAGCAAATCAGAACTCTTGAAGCCACTTTAGAAGAAGTATTTATTCAAATAACAGGTAAATCAATTGTAAAATGAATACATTTTTTAACCATCTCAAATGGCAGTTTATATTGCTTCAAAAGAATAACATCATTACAATCAGTTTTGTGGTAACATTTGTATATGGCTTGATCCTTTTTTTTCTCAAAGATGTAAAACTTATTGATAAATTTTTAGTATCGTTAGTGTTAAATGACCCTTCAGTAATTGGCTATTTTTTTATTGCTCTAGCCGTTTACACTGAAATAAAACATGGAGTTTTAAATGCTTTATTTGTAACTCCCGTAAAAAGCCATGAATATTTAATTTCAAAAATAATATCTCTTTCCATCATAGGTACAATATGTTCTGTCGGACTGGCTTTATCTATAAAAGGCATAAACTTCCATATACCTAACTATATCATTGGATCGTTTTGCATTTGTTTGTTATCGGCACTTCTGGGTATTATTGTACTTACCTTTACTTCAGATTTTCTAAATTTTGCTTTACTTTCTATTCCTGTATTTTTTCTTTTTACGGGCATTACTCTATTACAATATCTAGGAACAGTAGATATAGGTATGTATAAATATTTGTTTCCGGTACAAGGCGGTTTGGATCTGTTGGATAAGGCAGTTAGTGGTACAAAGATCAATTATACTTATGTCTATGGTTCAATATGTTTTATAATACCATTTTTTTATGTTATTGCTTTAAGATTGTTTACTAAAAAGTTTATAACCAAATGAAAAAAATAATCAATCTATCATTAATTGATTTTAAACTGATTTTTCGTGATCCATCATTACGGACATTTTTAGTTTTTCCATTAATTCTATTAAGTTTAATTATTTGGGGTCTTCCGCCTTTGCTGGAAAAATACAATTTTTTATTAACTTACTTACCCATTTTTTTAGTAGTGGCAATTATAGAAAACACACAAATGTTTACTTTTATCAGCACCATGGTATTAATTGATGAAAAGGAAACCGAAGTTGCAAAGGTTTATGGTATTTTACCATTTACAAAACTACACTACCTGATTTCAAGGTTTTTAATACCTTATTTATTTACAGTTGCGATAAACATTATTCTTTTACTAATTCAACCTTATTATGCCATTAGCATATTGAACAATTTAATTATCTCTTTTCTTACAGCATTGATAGTGCCAGTATATGTATTGGCCATCAACTCCATCGTTAAAAACCGACTGCAAGGCATGGTTTATATAAAAGCATTCAATATGCTCGTCTTAATTCCTATTGCAGCATTTTTTGTTCCCGACAGAATTAAACATGTATTTGGTATATTTCCTACTCATTGGATTTTTCAAACTATAGTTAATGTGACCAATAATGTTTCTATTGGCGCCATTTCAATCATTGGATTTTTGTATTTATTTGTGTTGCTATTTATAGTTTCCAGACAATTTATTCGAAAACATTTTGTGTAGTAATTTCGAGAACTTATATTTACAAAAAGACATAAGGTAACTTCACGTTGAAAAAATATAGCAATATTAGACTTTGCAAGCGTATAGGAAATTGCAATTGTATTAAGTCATATAAGGTTCAAAAAAAATAATTTGTAAGTAATATGTATTTTTTCCGACTATTGTAATTGTATGAAGGTATTTCAGATGTTTCAATATCTAAATTGAGCCTTTATTTCAAATTTTCAGGTTAAGAAATATATTAGATTAAAAATCATAAAGATGCCTAAAATAAAAGTTATCCAACATGATGAAGCGACAGGTAGGCTAAAAAAAATTTATGACGACCTGGTAAAAAAACGTGGCAAACTCGCTGAAGTGCATAAAATACAAAGTCTGAGGCCGGAAAGTATTATCAGGCATATGGATCTATATATGGAGATAATGTTTTCAAAATCTCCTCTTTCCAGAGCAGAACGTGAAATGATGGCAGTAGTTACATCATCTGTCAACGGATGTGCTTATTGTCAGATTCACCACATCGAAGCATTGAAACATTATTGGAAAGATGATATAAAAATAGCCGCTTTGCAATTAAACTATGGTAATGCAGGGCTATCGGACAGAGAAAAGGCTCTTTGCAGATATGCAGAACAGCTGACAAAGCTTAATAATCCGGAGGAAAATACCGATTACATAGATCTATTAAAAGCAATCGGATTGCAGGACGAAGCAATTTTGGATGCTACACTGGTCGTCAGTTATTTTAATTTTGTCAATCGTATGGTATTGGCATTAGGTGTTGAAGTTTCTGAAAAAGAAAAATCAGGATATAATTATTAACAAAACAATAGATCACAATGAAATTCATTTCAACATTTTTATTACCTGGGCTTTTCTTATTTTCTGCCTTCTTCGCAAATTCCCAAAATAATCCGCGAAATATTGTTTTAGATTGGAAGACAGATACGTTACAACAACTTGTCCCATTATCGGAGTTTACAGCTTTATTAATAAGAGATGGCATACCACCGATTGATACGCCTATTTACTGGACTAAAGAAGTAGCTTTGAAAAATCTATTTTTGCACGAGCCGGTGATAAGCTTTATTGTACATGGTCAAGCCCGAGCCTATCCACTCAGTATACTAATGTTTCATGAAATAGTAAATGATCGGATTGATGACACCTATTTTACTGTTACCTATTGTCCGTTATGCAATGCTGCTATAGTTTTTGACAGAAAATTAAAGTACAACGGCAAAGATTATTTGTTGGATTTTGGTGTGTCAGGAATGCTGCGCAATAGTGATCTGGTCATGTGGGACAGACAGACTGAAAGCTGGTGGCAACAATTTACCGGTACAGGACTGGTAGGAGCAATGGCAGGTGCTGAATTAGACTTTCTATCTTCCCAACTGATTTCGCTGCAGGAATTTACCGACAGTTATCCTGATGGTCTTATACTTTCAACCGAAACAGGGCATGACAATAAATATGGTCAAAATCCATACACCACGTATGACAATCCGGAAAATAAACAGCCGAGACTTTTTAAAGGCGAAGTGGATACCAGACTGCCTGCTATGGAGCGGGTCATCGATATTCAAGTGGAAGGAAAAAGGAAAATTTATCCGCTCACCACTATTCAAAAAGATGAAGTTATCAATGACAGGTTTGAAGGTAAAGATATTGCCTTGTTTTATGCTTCTAAAACGGTCTCTGTACTGGATCAAAAAGAAATTGCTGCATCAAAAGCGGTCGGTTCTGTGACTGTATTTTCACCAATAATAGATAACAAACTTCTAACGTTTATTAAAAAGGAAGATCACTTTTATGACCAACAAACACAGTCCAAATGGACCATCACCGGAATATGTGTAGAAGGAAAACATAAGGGCATCCAACTGACACCAATCGTATATGGCAATCATTTTGCATTTGCCTGGTTTGCATTTCATCCTGATAGTGAGATATATAAGTGACTTTTGTAAAAGTTGTTTGATTTGTTTACATAAAAATTTGTTTTTCAATTATGAATACGAATAAGAAGTTTCTTGGCATTGGAATATTTTCGGCAGTTGCAGCATCACTTTGCTGCATAACGCCTGTTTTGGCTCTTGTTTCCGGAGCATCAGGAGTAGTTTCTACTTTTTCGTGGATCGAACCAGCAAGACCTTATCTGATTGGTATAACCGTTCTATTAATGGGCTTGGCCTGGTATCAGAAACTCAAGCCGCGAACAGCTGAAGAAATCCAATGCGATTGCGAACCCGGCCGTTCTGAAGACAGGAAAGACAAACAGCCATTTATGCAGACGAAAATATTTTTAGGATTTGCAACCTTATTTGCTGTATTGATGCTTGGCTTTCCCTATTATTCAAATATATTCTACCCATCTATGGCTAAAAAGGAAGTAGTAATCAACCATGCTTCAGATATTCAATCTATTACTTTTGAGATAGAAGGTATGACTTGTGGTGGCTGTGAAGCACATGTGGAAAATGACGTAAACAAGCTTCCTGGCATTATCAAAATAAATGCGAGCTACGAAGATGCAAATGCTAAAGTAGCGTTTGACCAAACTAAAATCAATCTAGCAGCGATCGAAGATGCCATCAATGGAACAGGTTATATTGTTAAAAGTAAAAATAAAAATTAATATGGAAGCTCTTCTACAATCAATCATCACCTGCCCCAATTGCGACTTTCAAAAAGAAGAAACCATGCCGGAAAATGCTTGTCAATATTTTTATGAATGTGAAAATTGCAAAATGGTATTAAAACCGAAGACGGGCGATTGCTGCGTATATTGTAGCTACGGGAGTGTAAAATGTCCACCGATTCAGCAAAATAAATTATGTTGCTAATGATATACTAGAAAGCCATGTATCAACTTAACTATATATAGCTTGTTTGTATTATTTAAATCTTTTCATTTACCCAATATCAAATCTATCTTTATGAAAATCTTAGTCATCCTTTCTTTTCTCAGTGCTGCCGTTCTATTTTTTACCAATAAAAACAAAATAACAGAAAGTAATGCAAATACCATCAGCAAAGAATTCAGGGATTACTGGATGGACGGCAAAGCAGAAGTAGCTTCCTACCAACTGACTCAAAACAGATATGGTCAGCTCCATGAAGGCAAGGCGGTTTTAATATTTGTGACAGAAGATTTTTCAAAAAGTAAACATGTCAAACTGGATAACCCATCTGCTGCCGGCAAAGATAAATTGCCTATCTTAAAACTAAATTTTGCTAAAAATTTCAATACGGGCATTTACCCTTACTCCATTATAAATTCAGTGTTTACTCCATTGGATTTGACCGGAACTGTAAAAACGACCTGCACCGTTCAGGAATGGTGTGGTCATACCTATACTCAGTTAAATAAAAAGGGCAATAATTATGATGTGCGGGCATATTCTTATTTTGAATCAGAAGGGGACCAAACAAAAAGTATAGATCGCGAAATGCTTGAAGATGAATTGTGGAATATCATAAGAATAGCCCCAGGTTCATTGCCAAATGGAAAAGTAAAACTAATACGAGGAAATACAGCAGTCAGATTGATGCATCTTCCACTGGAAGAACAAACAGCCGAAATAAGCCATAATGAAGGAATGATTGATAATGTAAAATCAGGCATATTGACGATAACTTATCCTGAAAGAACGTTAAAAATATATCACGAAACTTCATTTCCATATACCATATCAGGATGGGATGAAACTTACGGTGAATTTGGCAAAAGTCCGGAGACCACCAAAGCAAGATTATTAAAAAGCCAGAGACTGGAATACTGGAAACTTCATGGTAATGAACATAAGATGTATAGAGATTCTTTAGGACTTTGAAATATCTTTAAATTTTTATATTGATAAGCTTTCATTCTAGTATTCGACCATTAAGGAAATTATAAATTCGTAAAATATCGCGTCGCACTTGCAAACTGCGGTCGGAATGAGATTCACCAATCAATAAATTACGTTAATTTGATTTGTGCCACGGTTTTTAAATAGTGCATCATGAATTAGAAATTCGTAAAATATTGCATCGCAGTTACAAACTGCGACGATCGGTGGCTAAAGGTGGACAAAATGAATTTTAAATTAGATTCTATGTTACAATGGGATTCACCTTAAAATATTGAATCGCAGTTGCAAACTATGACGATCAGATTCAGTGATAAATAAATGGCGTTAATTTGATTTGTGCCAGAGTCTGATAAAATGAATGATGAATTAGAAATTCATAAAATATCGCATCGCAGTTACAAACTGCGACGATCAGATTATTAAATTTTGTTCTAAACCTATAATACATCCCTAATTTTGTCAGGTAATTTCTATGATTACGTCTAATGGGTATTAAATAAAATAAAAATACATCATTATGGCAACAGTCATTCATATTAAAAATCTTCCTGAAGGCTACCAAAGCATTATAACAAACGGTAAACACTCCATAGTCGGTGATGAACCTATAGCTTCTAAGGGCACAGACCTAGGTATGTCACCATCTGAGCTTGTATTAAGCGGCCTTGCACTCTGCAAAGCAGCAACCGTCAGATATATCGCCCGAAAAAATGGGTGGGAAATCGAAGATGTAAGGGCTCAACTGACCCAAGAAGTCAAAAGATCTGAAGGGAAACTGAAAACATTCGTAAAGATATCCATGGAAATAGATGGAGATATCACCGAAGAACAAAAGAATGAATTGCTGCATGAGGCAGATAATTGCTATATACATCGTCAGCTTAACGGTGAGTGGGAGATCGATCATGCCACCGAAGGAATCGAAAGTAAAGAATCCATACCAGCGTAATTTATAAAACAAAGAACATGTATAAATTCATCCTTTTAAGTAAACATATCAGCGACCATGAGCAATAATATATCCGCACAAGAAAAATATAAGTCAGTAAAAGATGTGTATGGTCTGGAACAAGGTAGTAAAGTAGTTGATTTTCACGCCAAAGATTTAGATGATCAACCTTATCAGCTTTATGATGCTTTGAAAAATGGTCCGGTAGTCTTGATATTTGTGCGGGGTCAGTGGTGTCCGTTTTGTAACAAACATTTGTCCAAGATTCAGGATGGCCTGGATTTGATATACGCTAAGGGTGCAAGTGTTGTGGTGGTTTCTCCTGAAACATCAGAATTTCTTAAAAAAACTAAAGTAAAAACGGGAGCTGAATTTACCCTTTTGTACGATGAAGACTACAATATAGCGACAACGTTTGATGTTAAATTCAGACCTGATAGTCTTACCAGACTTATGTATAATACAATGCTGGGAGCAAAACTTAAGGATAGTCATGATGATGACAGCGAACAGCTGCCGGTGCCTGCTACCTATATCATAGCTAAAGATGGCACAGTCAAATGGAGGCATTTTGATCGGGATTATAAAAAAAGGTCCACCGTCCAGGAAATACTGAGTAATCTGTAATATAAAATTAGGATCATTTTAAAGTATTGATTTTTCTAAAGTCCACTAAATGTATAGGTTTTTTCTAGTGTGTGTTGCAGCGATATGTATGATAGCTTTTCTATCTTGCAATGTTCATACCAATACGTGGAGGGTATATGCAACGAGTTTTCGAATATTACTAGATTCTCTCCAGGATGTCACCTTGCTAGATGTGCGCACTGAAGAAGAATGGAAAAAAGGCGTCATTGGCCAACCAGTAATGATGGATTATTATAGGAGTGATTTCAAACAAAAAGTCCTCGGGCTACCAAAAAATAAGCCTATTTTTATATACTGCCATTCAGGGTACAGAAGCCAAAAGACAAGAAAGTGGCTACTCCGAAATGGGTATTCAGAAGTCTATGATCTTAGGGAAGGAGTTTTGGGCTGGAAGAAAAGTGGTTTTTCAACGAATAATACTGACATACTCCCATTTCAAGAAAGTAAATAAAAATATAAATGAATCAAAAAACCCTACTAGGATATTTAGGTCTCTTTGGAGCAGTGAGTGTAGGGATTGGTGAATTTTTATTGCACTACTCTGACCAAGTACTGACCACCGAAGGTACATTTATGTTTTTTGGTCATGTGCCTATTTCACATTTATATTATGGTCACTTTTTTGCCATGCTCGGGCTTCCGTTTTATTATGCAGGATATTTGCATGTATACAAGATGTTGCGATCAGGCCAAAAGACTTTGGCTTCCATAGTATTAGGACTTGGATTTGTGGCATTCTCAGTAGGTGGTGTCTGGATAGGGTCAAGGGGATTTATGGGTTCTATAGTTCATTTACATTCAGATATTCCAGTTACTACATTTGACATCATAGTGGGACATTACAGTGCACTGATGGAAAATCTAGTCCAATTCCTGAGAGTATTTATTTTACTATTATCTATTGCTTTTGCCACTGCTATCCTAAAAGGTGGCACTGAATACCGTAAATGGATGGCTTTTTTTAACCCGATTACTGTATTGTTATTTTTTGTAGCGATCGGTACCATAATTCCATGGATTGGAAAGTTCACGCTACCTATATTGATGAACATTACACACATAGTCATTTTTTCATTATCATTATACCAACTCAAAACAAACTTAAAGTCATGATTAAAAAAATATTGTATGTACTATTGTCAGTGATTTTAGTGCTATTAGTCATTGTGGGTAGATTTTTCTATAAAGACGCGAATGGACAAAAATATGACATTGTCGTCGAGTCGGAATCCATTCCACAGTTTATGCCGACAGCATTCCCATTTACACATGTACATGATGGTGCAAAATCATTGCCGCTGATGGCATCGGCTGCCATAGATATAGACAATGATGGCATTGATGAAGTATATATGGGTGGTGGATTGAGACAGTCAGATGTTTTATTGAAATATAGTGATGCAGGTTTTACAGACATTACTGCTGCAAGCAACCTTGAATCCAAAGGAGCATTTACTACCATAGCTGTAACTACGGCAGATATGGATGGCAATGGTTTTCAGGATCTTGTAGTCTCCAGAGAAGATGGTTTACATTTTTATTATAATACCAGTGGAAAATTTAGGCATACAAAAATAGTCACTCCTATCAATGAAAAATCAACTCCAGCGGGTATTACGCTAGGAGATATCGATAAAGATGGTGATTTGGATATTTTTTTATCTACATACATCAAAAAAGAGCTGATGGAAGGTCAGACCAAATTTGAAGATTATGGTTACGGCTCTACGAGTGAATTGCTATTGAATGAAGGAAACGAAAAATTTACTTCTATAACCACAAAAGCAGGTCTGGATTATGTACATAATACCTTTATGGCTATATTGATTGATATAGATGCAGATGGAAATCTGGATCTGATTGTGGCACATGATACGGGTGAAGTCAGGACATACAGAAATAATGGCGATCTTACATTTACGATGAAGGAAAACCCATTAACCAAAAGGTTTGCCTATCCCATGGGTATAGCCGTGGGTGATTACAATAATGATACGAATGTAGATTTTGCGTTTTCTAATACAGGGAGTACACTTCCATCATTTATAGCCAAAGGTGATATTAAAGATGCTACCCTATTTAATGGTAAATATCTACTTTTTAAAAATAATGGAAATTTCACTTTTAGTGATGTGGCAGAAGAAACAAAAATTGCGGATTATGAATTTTCATGGGGTCTGGTATTTGCGGATATGAATAATGATGGATTACAAGATCTGATGGTGGCACAAAATTATGTAGATTTTTTGCCTAATAAACTATTCAGATTGCCAGGAAGGTTGCTTATACAAAAAGCTGATCACACCTTTGCTGCCACAGAAAAGGAAAGCGGTCTTGTCAATCCACACTATGGCATCACACCATTAGTTAGCGATTTTAATGGAGATGGTCATCTTGACTTTATCTGGGCAAATATCAATTCACCATCCTTGGCATATATTAATAAAGGAAGTAATAAAAACTACTTAAAAGTTTATTTGCCCAAAAATGCTAAGAATATTGGAACAATCGCCAAGGTCTATCTTACATCGGGCGTAACGCTTATCGATCATCTTATCGTAGGTGAAGGTTTGGCAGGTGACCAATCATCTATGCTACATTTTGGCTTAGGGAGTAATACAGAACTAGTCAAGCTCGAAATTAAGTATCCTGATGGTGAAGTTTGGCAACAGGATAGTGTGGTGATAAATTCAACCATCCATATAGCGGGCATAAGGCCCGAAGATAGCAAGCGAGTAGATCCTGATATTGAAAACAGAATTAAGTAATACGGTATCCATTTTTTAAGCATCAAAGCGTATGTTTCAATTTTTATTGCTTTACCATCCATAAACTCTTTTATTACCATGACACGCATCATTATTTTTATCAGCGTTTTTGCATTGCAAACTAAGACAACCGCTCAGGATCTTAGCCATTTATACGATAATAGCGTGAAATCAGTAGTCACTATATTTACATTAAGCAACGATTTTACAGAAAAGGAAGTTACGACCAATTCAGCACTTGGCTCGGGTGTGATTATAAGTCAAGATGGCGTCATAATGACTGCTGCTCATGTGGTAAATGATGTTGATAAGCTTGTTGTAAAACTTTACGATGGTAGTTTTATATCTGCAAATGTGATTGCAACAAATCCTACGATAGATGTTGCTATCATAAAGCTAGCCAAAATCAACACGGGTGTTAAGTCTGTTAAATTAGGTAATCCTGATATGGTAAAAATAGGTGAGCAAATATACATCATCGGGGCCCCTATGGGCTTAGAAAATGCACTCTCCGTAGGCTATATAAGCGGTAAAAAATCAACAGGACAGGTAGTAAATGGCAAAGCCATAGCTCAGTTACAAACGGATGCATCAATCAATACAGGTAATTCTGGAGGCCCAATGTTTAATATGCAGGGTGAGGTGATAGGAATAGTCAGTCACATATTAAGCAGGAGTGGTGGTTTTGAGGGGATCGGGTTTGTGACTTCGGCATTTGAAGCTTATGAAGTGTTAAGGCAAACAGAGGCTTTATGGACTGGATTTGATGGTAGGTTTTTAGATATAACACTTGCCAAAGTCTTAAATGTGCCACAGAAGTCTGGATTTTTGATACAACGCGTAGTGCCAGGTTCCATGGCTGACAGTTTAGGAATGAAGGCAGGTTATCTTCCATTTAAATATGGTGGTGAAACCATACTCTTGGGTGGTGATATTATTTTAGAAATATCAGGTCAAAAATGTACGGCGCCACATGATCTTACGTTAATCAGAAATCTTATAAGCTCACTTACTGTAGGCGAAAAACTATCTATGACGCTATGGCGAGATGGAAATGAGATGACTGTAGAAACCATTCGTAATTAATTAAAAGTTTATCAAAATTATAAATAGTGTCTAAAAAAACCTGTATTTATTTCATCATTTCTTTATTCAGTGTAGGTGCAAGTGCCCAAGTAAAGACGTACGATTTGAGTTGGAAAAAAGACGGTCTTATCACGGGAATAGGAATATCTCTTAATGTGCTGGGAATCACCCTTCTAAACAATGCTGACCATCCTGATGCGGCAGAAATTGCAACTCTACGGAGAGAAGATGTGTGGTCGTTTGATCGTGGGGCGACTTTTAACAATTCAAAAACAGCGGGAAAATGGAGTGATATCATCCTATATTCATCGGCTACCATTCCTTTTCTCACTTATTTTGACAAAACGTGCAGGAATGAAGGAGGGTCCATCGCATTGATGGCTGTAGAAACATGGTTGATTACCAACGGAATCACAGATATAGTAAAAGCCGGTACAAAAAGATATCGCCCGCTTGTGTACAATGACCAATTCTCACTTGAAGAAAAATTAGCCAATGGTTCGCGAAGATCTTTTTTTTCAGGTCATACTTCCAGTACAACAGCACTCTCCTTTTTTACAGCCAAAGTGATCCTTGATACACACCCGGATATGAAAAACAAGTGGATAGTATGGTCATTGGGTGCAACCATACCTGCAGCTATCGGCTATCTTAGATATGAGGCAGGAAAGCATTATCCCACAGACATTATCACAGGTTATGCTGTGGGTGCTACTATTGGATATCTTATTCCACATATACACAAAAGCGATCGGCTGAGTATAAATACCATAGGTAGTAATGGACTCTCAATTACTTATATACTCAAATGAAAAAAACATCTTTTCCCATATTTAAATGGTGTTTTTTACTAATCATAACACATTATTGTTCAGATTTGAATTGTCAGGACAAAGGCAGCTCATATTATTTTTTTTCAAACTTATCAGGTATTGATTCTGAGAAACTTATTCATACATTCCAATCAGAAATTAAAGAAGATGGTTCACAAGCCATTTTGATTAGCCTTGGAGATAATGAGACTGCACAACTCAAAAAACTGAATAATGCCTGTCCTGAGTGCAAATGTTTTTATTTGAATGGAGAGAAAGATGTTGATCAAAAATACTCAGATGATTACCAAAAGCAAGGTACAGGTTTTAAATCATGGAATAAAAAAGATCACTGCCCTGAACCAATTGTACACAAGATAGATGATCAAAATGTCATGATTTCCATCAATACCAATTGGTTTTTGGATGAACACGTGCAAATACTTGCAAAATCAGAAAACTGCCATACTTTTAATGAAAATGATTTTTATGAATCTTTGGATGCCTTATTAGAAGACTTCCATGGTGATCATATTGGTGTTTTTCTCGTGATGCATCACCATATAAACTCTTATACCAAAAGTGCCGGAAAAGCTATTGGTCAATACAATTGGCTTCCTGTCATTGGACAATTTTATATTTCATATATCAAACACAATGGCAGAAAACAGGATATCACCAGCGAATATTACAGCAAATTTGCTGACAAGATGAATAACATCATAAGCAAATACGAAAATGTAAATGTCATATCAGGGCATGACCGAGTATCTCATTTTTTAACTTTTGGATCCAATACTTCCATGAATGTTTTTTCAGGAGTGGATTCTTACAAATATGCGTCAGATCCATATTTAAAATTTGCATCACGATTACCAGAATTTTTGAAGATCACTTTTTCTAATAGTGAAGCAGTCGTTAACTTTTCAAGCAGAGATGCTTCATTTTTTATAAAAAATACATCGAATGATCATACCCGAAACTCAAAGATTCCTATTAATGACATAGTTTATACTGAAGAAAAAAGTGACACCATTCTGCCGGCAAGCTATCATCTTATTGCGGGAAAATTTAAACGTTGGTTTATGGGTTCAGGGTACCGCAATGAGTGGGAGGAGAAAATAACGCTACCCAAAACCAATATCTATGCCATGCATGGAGGTATGAAACCTTACGGGCTTGGAGGAACAGGACAAACTGAATCACTAAAACTAAAGGCAGGAAACTATAAGCGTTATGCATTCAGATTGATAGAAAAAAAGCCTGAAAAGGCACTGAATGCTCTTGCCAAAAAAACGATTTACAAAGATATAACGAATGACCTGACATCTACAATGCATCCGTACGGACCTATGGTAGCTGATGCACTGTTGAATCATACTGATATCCTGCATGTGAGTCCTACACTGATGGTACACCAAAATAAGCAGGTGAATTTATTTGGATATACATATTTTGAAAATAAAGCTGCTTATCTGGAAGAAAAACCACGCAATAAATCCAAAAGCAACCCTGGATTTGTGGAAGCCGACAAAGTGCTTAAAACATATGAAGTCATAACGGCATTACTAAAGGATCCTAAAAACAAACTAGACCAAAAAGCCTATGCCAAAGCTCGAGTGATGGATATGTGGCTGGGTGACTGGGATCGTCATGAGGACAATTGGATTTGGGCTCAATATGATACAGCCGATATGAGTGTTTTTAAACCTATACCTAAAGATAGAGATCATGTATTCTCGAAGTGGTCCGGAATACTTCCTACCTTAGCGGACAAAGCATTACCCAATTTAGAAAACTTTGGACCAAAATTTAAAGATATCAGGGATCTCAATTTTAAAGCAAGATTTCTGGATATACAATTGGCAACAGAGCTCAATAAAAACGATTGGCTCGAAGCGGCTCATTACCTTATCAAAGTGATGTCAGATAGTATTATTGGGGCATCAGTAAAAACTATGCCGGTAGAGGTTTACCCACATTCTGGCGAAGCCATAACAAAATATCTTATCAGTCGAAGAGATGATTTGGAGCGAGCAGTTGCAACATTCTATAAAGAATTGAGTATTGATGTCCATATACCTGGAACTAATAAAGGTGATTTTTTTAATCTTGCAATAAACGAAGATAGATCAGTTACCTTAGAAATATACGCATTAAAAAAATCCGGCAAAGTAGGTGAAAGATACTATTCAAGGGTTTTTAAAAAAAATGAAACTAAGGCCATATATTGTTTTGGTTTAGGTGGCGATGATCGTTTTTCATTGGATGGGAACGAATCTGATGCTATCAAAATAAATATTATAGGTGGTGTAGGAAAAGATAGTGTTTATAGCACAAACTTTCAACTTAAATCTTTGAAAGGAATCAAGATTTATGACTCCACCAATGAGGATGTAGTGGAAGACAAACTGATAGGAAATATAAGCCGACCAAAAAGAACTGCTATATATGATCCATATGCTTTCGATTACAACTTTTTAATGCCACAACCTGGATTCAGGAATAGTTCAGGCAATGGATTTGGATATAATCTAAGGTTTAGTTATTTTAAGAGGGGCTTTAACAAACCGGAATTTGCAGAAAAATGGAATTTTGGATTCATATATTATCCTGAAATAAAGTCTTACAGATTTGATGGTAAATATCAATATCGACATTTTATAGGTCTTTCTGATTTGGTCGTGGAAGGTACTTTTTCGCCCAAAAACGATAAGTATCCTTTTTATTATGGGACTGGAAATACTTCAAAATTTGACCGAGATCTGAGAGACAAAGGGTTCTACAGACTTGACTATCAATACTCAAGGTTAAATATAGGGCTAGAATCAAAACTCTTAAGAAAAAGTACTTTAAATGTAAGTCTTTATGCAGAGCACCATGATGTACAGCCGGCACAGACAGAAAGTATTTTGCCTGAAATACCCTTACTGAATGGAATCGGAACTAAATATTTCACGGGATTTAAATCTCATTTGGCTCTTGATTTTACGGATGATCTATATTTCCCTACTGATGGCAATAAACTCATGATCAATGTGGAAGGCAGAGTGGATGAATCAAAATTAATATCTGGTAAAATATTTACAGAAGCCAGTTATTACAGATCATTCACCATAGGTTTGAAAACGACATTAATAGGTAGGGTATTCTATCAGGTGGCTTTAGGTGATGTACATTTTTATCACTTGTCAAGTATAGGCAGTAATACGCACTTCAGAGGATATCCTCGCAACAGATTTACTGATAGAAGTGCTTTGGTTTATAATGCTGAAGTAAGGATACAAAATCCAACATTCAATACTCCTTTGGTACCGATATCTAGTGGTGTCTTTTTCTTTTATGATGGTGGAAAAGTTTGGGCCAAAGTCTCAGATTTTAACATTGAAAAATGGAATAATAGTTACGGCTTTGGATTTTACCTTGCACCTGGGGTCAAACAATATACACTGACTGCTACTTTTGCTATATCTGATGATGATGCTGTTTATAGTAAAGTTCATTTGGGATTTGATTTTTAAAAAATAAAATCATCACACCATATTATTAAGGATAATAGACCCCACAATTTACTTATACTTAAAATCGCTCTACTCATGAACATCAGAAAATATTTTAAAATTATATCAATGTTAATTGTGCTGCTGACC
>JBGSOH010000211.1:0-2346 GCA_041739205.1 Saprospiraceae bacterium | reverse complement strand
GTATTTGTAGATGCAAGAGCTCAACAATTACAAACCACGGTTACAACTTTGGGGTCTTGGCAAGCCGTTTGGTCAGTGTATTATGGTGACTGTGATTCTTTAATCTTAGTCACAGGAAGCTTTGATACACAAAACCCCATCCCTTGTAGCAATTCGGACTCAAATGCAGGCCTCCATAGTGTTAATATTGTGGAAGATGTAAGGACATATTGGATAGCTGTTTCTGGTATTGGTATTATAGATAATCCCGATTTTTCTTTAGGTGTGACTACATTAGCAAATTGTATTTCATGTATAGGAGAAGTTGGATGTGAACCTATAGCCAAATGGGAAATCACAAACAGAAGCAGTAACAGGTCACTCGATGACCCTAAGTTTTGTCAAGGAGAAGAAGTAACAGTATGTATCTCATTTGATTATGATGCATCAGAGACTGGTGTTGATTGGTTCCATGGATTAATTCCAGATTTTGGCCCAGGGTGGGATATGACAGCATTTGATCCTTCAGCAATTACTATTTCGCCAGAAGGAGGAGAATGGCTAGATATGTCTGAGATAAATTGTGGTCCAATAATCACTGAACAGATGCCACTTTTGTGCACATATACAGACTCATTGACTGGGAGACTCGTGCTATGTAATACAGGATGCCAATCATGTCCTTGTACCGGACCACTACTCGAAGGATCATCATTACCAAGTGGTTGGTTCTGGAGTCAGCCGGGTGGAGAAGGTTGTGATAATGATTGCAGCCCATCTACTAACTATGGTATTGGTTCTGTGGTAGTTTCCATTAATTTTTGTATTGATCTAAAGGTAAAAACATTTGATGGAGAGACAGATTGTTTTAATAATAGAAACTTAAGGTTCAATTTCCAGACAACTTCTGATGGGGTCACGGGTTGTTGGAATGATCCAGTTGCTGAATGTCTCAGAGACTACGCCCAGATAGGACCAAATTGGGAGATCGATTGTTCTCAAAGCCTAAATGTCAATGCTGGAATCAGTGGAAACGCAGTAGAAATATGCAGTCACGAATCAACTGATTTAGAACTAATGATAGAAAATGGAAGTAATGAAACCATTGAAGTCTACTTTTTAAATAATCCATATATTTTTGGTCAGAAAAGACATACTTTTAATGGTGGTCAAGGTACTATTGCTGATAACTTAGTAAACACATCTGATACTACACAGATACTATATTACGTAGCAAAAATAAAAGAAGAATCTGAAAATTGTATGTTCAAATCTGATACGTTTCCAGTGATCGTCCATCCAAATATCAATATCGATATCACCCCTTACACATCATGTAGTGATAGTATAGTTACTACCGTAATTGAACCAGATGTCCATGGGGGAACAGGTGATCTACAGTTCCTATGGTCAACAGGCGACACGACTCAAAACATTTTTGTTACGACTGAAATTAGTGCTGAATATCAGATCACAATAACGGATGAAATAGGTTGCACTAATGTAGAAAAGGCTTTCATTCAAATAATAAATAGTGATGATCATGCTGCGAAATTATCATATATTCTTCCAAGCTGTGACCAGACAACATTGGATATTGCTATAGATGCAACCCAGATAGACACTACATTATCTGCAATTTATAGATTGGTAGATTGTGCAGGAAATCAAGTAATGCAGGATACCATCCCTTATCAAACTTCAAATCCTGATGGCGTTTTCAGTGGTGTGGATTATATTGCCAACAACTGTTTCAGATTAGAAACCAATGTATCTAATTGTATTTTTCTGAGTGACTCTATCGTGATAAGTTGCATCAGCTCGACACTTGATAATACCATAAAACAAGTCAACCTAATACCAAATCCTACTACAGGATTGTTAACTATACGATATAATGGCAAACAAAGTATTTCTACTATAAAGATTATCAATGCTTTAGGCGTATCTACCACTTTACCTTATGATCAATCATCACAAGTAGATATTTCCTTCTTATCCAATGGAGTGTATTTCTTAAATATACAATTTATGGATGGTAGTCATTCAACACATAAAGTTATATTGGTGAAGTAGTTGTTATTACTAGTAATGGTCAACAAACCATAAGGTTTTTCCATCAATACACTATCCATTAAAGTAGACTTTGGTTATCTTTTAATGGGTAGTGTATTTTTTTTTTGCCACAAATTCAAAAAATTAAGATTTTATAAAAACTGAATGAGATAATAAAAAATCATCTTGAAAAACCAATAAACCTAACTCCAACCTAACAATATAGTAGTTAATATTCTAAATTATTCCAATAAGTACAAATATTATACTACCTTTACACTAATTAATTACCTTTAAAAAAATCATTCCTAT
>JBGSOH010000195.1:0-6464 GCA_041739205.1 Saprospiraceae bacterium | reverse complement strand
CCGACATCTTTGCTTACCATCAATGTGACTGATATATTGGAACCAGGCAAAAAACCATTTGCTAATCTTGATTTGGCAACCACTTATGCCAATATAAATCCAACTTTATCTGGCGAACCCGTTACTATTTATTCACTTTCTAATGATTTCTGTCTATATGGTAGTGGTTGTATGCTTGATCCATCAAGTGTGGAAATTTTAGAATTGCCCCTTCATGGTGGAGTAATTATCGATATTGACGGAAATATAATTTACACACCTGTAGCTGGTTTTGTTGGTGATGATACGTTACGTTATAAAGTTTGTGTCACAGGAGAATTGACCAACTGTGCAGAAGCAAATCAAATCATCCATGTTTTGTCAAGTGGTTTCTTTTTTTCCAACTCAACCTACGCAAGTGACGATTTTTATTTTACAAATCAATCGTCCCCAATAGTAGGTAATGTACTGCTCAATGATTATGATTTTGAAGGTGATCTACAAGAAGTTACATCTGATGGTAGCGTTTCTTTACCGGTTAGTATATTTGGAGGTAGTTATTATCTTGATTCTAACGGAGATTTTACTTTTACACCAAACAATGGGTTTTCTGGTTCAACTTCGTTTGTATATGAAGTATGTGATGTTAATGCGTTATCAGTTTGTGCAAAAGCAACTGTTTATATTTTTGTGTTAAGAGATTTGCCATTACAAGTAAGGGTGTATCTAGAAGGTGCACTCATGGAAAATGCCAATGCAAAAGATAATAGTAACAGACCTTTGATGCGTGACAATCTTAGATTGAGTCCATTTACAGGTCAGAATTTTATTCCTTTCCAAGATCCCTACACGGTGTCTACTGAATATGTAGATGTTAAAAATAAATATGTCAAGGTGGGTGCAGGCTCATTATCACGTTTCCATACCATACCTGACCCTACTGCTGTTTTTGCGATCACTGGACCTAATGCGATTGTAGATTGGGTATTTATAGAATTGAGATCCAAACTTGACTCAAGTGAAGTAATTGCTACAAGGTCGGGATTATTACAAAGAGATGGCGATGTTGTCGATTTGGATGGAGTTAGCCCGCTCGCATTTGCAGGTGTAGCTGCGGATAGCTTTTATGTTGTTGCAAGACATAGAAACCATCTAGGGGCAATGACATTGGTATCAAGTGTCAATGAAGTCATTGATATGACTGATATAAATACACCTATATTTGATTTTGGCACAACTTTACAAAACGGGTACAACTATACTGGTTTTGGTACAAACAACAATGTGAAACAAGGATATCGAGCTCTTTGGGGAGGAGATTTTGATGGAAATGGTAGGTTGAAGTTTGTTAATCCTAATGATGATCAAAATATTTTGTTTTATGAGGTATTTGCATCGCCTGGAAACACCTTGACTGCTTCTAATTATAATTTTACCTATGGCTATTATCAAGGTGATTTTGATTTAAATGCCAAGTCTAAATTTGACAATCCGAATGACGACAAAAATATGTTGTTTAGCCAAATTCTTCTTTTCCCGTTGAATACAGGATTGTTATCAAACTTCAATTTCTTTATACAACAAGTGCCAGAAAGGAAGTAATTTGGGCACTTCTTTTATGTATAACTTGTTGAAATATACATATGTATGAAATTATTAATTTAAATATATAATTTTTATTACATATCATAGTGGTCAGCATGTGTGATTCGTGTCTTTTTGGTGTAAAGAGTGTCTTTTAATCTGGACTTTAAAAACAGATGTAAATGACTTTTTTAAAACATTATTCCCAAAAACAGATACAATGCTTAAAAAATCAAATGTTTTAATTTTTTTATTTATTCTCTTGAGTGTTAGCCATATTTTTGCTCAAGTGAATAGTGTAAATTATCACATCAGATATAATGAGAATACCTGTCTATATGACTGTTGTTTGATTATTATGGATGGTTCAGCTACGACACCCATTCAAAGGGCTCAATTCGGATCTCAATACTCTATAGTTGTTCCTACTGGAACTCAATTCCAAATTGCACAACTCCATAATCCAATTCAAAATAATCAAACTTATAGTGGCACAGTACCATGTAATTGGAACATGAATAGTTCTATCATATCGCCTGGAGCACAACCAGAGAGCGATTTTTACAGTGTGACACCAAGTAACTCTCCTTCATCCTTTTATAACAATCTTAGTACAGGTGATACCGTCGTATTATTTAGTTTATCATTAAGTCCGATGATCAATTGTGCTGAAGGGGTAAGGGTTTTTAATAATGATACTGACCCCGCTGCAAATGCTGAAGGCATGGGTGGTGGTGATTTTACCAATGGGTTTACACTCGGTGGTATTAGTAATAAATACAATGCTAATTCACCATCTATATTGCCATCGCAACCTGATGTCTTAAGTTTGACATCTTCTTGTGCAACAGGCCTTAGTATCAATCTGAACGCTACTACAAATTCTTGTCAAGCTCCACTTAGTTATCAGTGGTCTGGTCCAGATGGGTTTTCATCTGCATTACAGAATGTAACCTTGCAGAACCCAGGTCCACTAAATAGTGGCTTGTACACAGTGACGATTTCAGATGTTTTAGGTTGCAAGGATACAGTAAGTATCCAAGCATATGCGAAGCCTGAAGCTGGCCCATCTCAACTAGTTTCTTGTTTTCAGTCTGGTACAGCTACGATACATGCTGTGGGTAATGGTGTGTGGAGTATAGGGGCAGGAAGCGCAGGAATGGCAATGATTGCTCAACCCAATAATGCCATAACGACAGTAACAGGATTTACGGCTGCGGGTGTTTATAATCTTGTCTGGTCAGCTAACGGATGCAGTGATACAACGACGGTCACTGCTGGTTCAGATTGTGCTTGTAATGTAAACAATAGCTTAGTACTGCCTACTGTTCAGTCGTTTTGCAATAGTTCAGGAGCTTTGACCCTGACAGGTAGTGATCTAAGTAGTTCTACAGGTACCTATCAATGGATTTACAAATTAAATAATCAATCTTATGTGAATGCCCCAGGGTCAAGTACAAATAAAGATTATCAAATATCTAATTTAAATGTTGGAACACACACATTCAGGAGAATTTTCATAAAAAGTATAGCGCCATTCTGTAGAGACACCAGTAATATTGTCTCTTTGCAAGTTTTGGCCATGCCAAACGCTGGAGTTAATATCAACTTAAATTGTTATGAAACGGATACTGCTTTTTTGCAGGCAGTAAATGCAGGATTTTGGAGTCTTGGCACTTCAAGTGCTGGTACAGCGACACTTTCTTCATTGACCAATCCTAATGCGACTGTTACAAATTTTTCTCAGTCAGGCGTGTATTATCTAATATGGTCAAATAATGTATGTAGCGATACCACTTTAATAGCTGCTGATATATTCTGTGGTTGTGATGTTGCCAATGGTGGAGCCAATAGAAATGTATGTATTGGTGGACAAAGTGAGTTAATAGGCACTTGTGCGTTAGGAATCTGGAGAAGTATGGGGAGTAATCCATCTGGTGAAATATTAGACAGCATAGGACCAGGTCAAAGTCTTGTTCAGTTTTCTCCTCAGTCATCAGGTATGTTTAAGTTTATATTTTCAATTAATGAAGTATTATCTGATACCGTTTCAATAGTTATCGTACCAAATCCCGTAATCACAGCTGGAGAAGATTTTGGATATTGTGAAGACCTTGGTTTAGTGACCATCACGGCTAGTGGTGGTTCGAGCTATTTGTGGTCTACAGGCCAAACATCCACTTCCATAAATGTCGAACCAGACACAACAACAACATATTATGTGACAGGTTATAATGCAGATGGCTGTTCCAGAACCGATTCAGTGACAGTTACTATTTTTCAGAGACCATCAGGCGTCATTCCCCCAATAGATCCCATGTACGAAAAAGAAACCTTGCAACTTTATGCAGGTGACTGGAGTGATGGCCTGATGTATCTTTGGACGGGTCCAAATAGCTTTACATCTGCCACAAGAAATCCTGTAATACCAAATGTAAGTATGGTAAACTCAGGCATGTACACGCTGATGGTAACCAGTCCAGAAGATTGTGTAGCTTATGGATCTGTGAATGTTCAAATATTGGAAAGTCCGCTTCCTATTGTGTTAAAAGATTTTGGGGGTAGTTATAATCCAAAAACCAGGTCTAATGATATAATATGGAACACACTTTCAGAAGCAAATAGCCATTATTTTGGAATTGAAAGAAGTAATAATGGTTTCCAATGGATGGAAGTCGGTCATGTCAATGCTAAAGGAAGTTCTACATCATTAACATCTTATATTTTTGAAGATACAAAGATCATAGATGGACAAACATATTTTTATAGACTTCGATCTGTAGATTTTGACGGAAGCTTTCAATATTCCAATATTATAGAAATTAGTATTCCTTCGGATTTAACAATTATATCTTCTTTATATCCCAACCCTGCTACTGATCATGTCAATTTAAAAATAGAAGGACTGATAGATGGTGATGTAGAAATACAAATATATTCAACTTCAGGTCAAAATTGGTTCCATAGTATATTAAGTTCTGCTTTTTATGTAGGTCAAGAAAATATCCAGATTCCAATATATCAATTACCAAATGGTGTCTATCAGGTTGTCGTAACATCAGGTGTGGTCACCGCTCGACACAAATTGGTGGTTTTAAAGTAAACAAGATTATAAATATCTATGCTGATGTGATATGGTCCAAAGCCGTACAACCGATGCGTATAATTTTAAAGTATAGCATAAGGTTAACCAATTTCCGAAGTGGTAAGAATCATAGACATGGTACTACTTTTTTATTTGTTTTGCAAGATGTTGAGACTCCAACTTTTTGGTAGATCGGCTCATAGGCATGCAACTACAATTTTATTTTTTCTACTTGTATTAGACAGATAAAAAAATCTTATTTAATTACTTTTTTATATAGTTTATTAAACGCAAAAACACTATATTTGCTTGTAAGTCTTGGTGTAAAAGTTATAACAAACTTTCAATTAACCCATTGCATCGACCAAAATCAAAATTAGCTAAATTACGAGATCAATCTGTATTGTTTTACTCAGATTTCTTTAAAATTCAAGTATTGTTCTCCCGACGTTGTCCCGACCTTCCCCCGACCTTCCCCCGACGTTGTCCCGATGGAACTCCATAGACCCTTCATAGACCCTCCCACTGTCCTTCATAGATCTTCCACTAGACTTTCCACTTTGCTACATGTGAAAGATACCTAAATTAGAGCACACAATCAATGACTAATCATTCAAACTAAATATATGATTTTATATATTAATAAATTTATATATGTATGGAAGTAGGGGTAATATAGAATTCTAGTGTCTTATTTGTAGCAATGTGCCTGAATAATAAGTCTTATAAATTCCAAAATTATTATTGGTATTAAGACAAAGAATTTTCCGATGTATGAGCAAATTAAGCATAAGTTTATTTGCAGGGAAATAGTAGGCGCAATCGAAAATTAACCTAATTCAATAACTCAACCTCAACTTGCAGTTCATGAACAGCTGAATTGTTCATTGCTTGTAAGGTAGTTTTTCCGACAAACTGTTATTGACATTCTAATAGGATATTCAAGAGAAATTTCATTTTATTTACACAGTGTAGAAGAGTAACTACACTGCTTTAAACAATTAATTTATAAAATAAATAGAAATATTTTTACAAAAATGCTTTATATAATGATTTTTAATAATATATTTGTCCCGATTTACCAACAGAATCAAGGGCTTACGCCCAATAGAATATATAATAGAACCTGCCATAGATGGCTTAATAATCTCTTTATTAATCTATTATATATATGAATATATATCAAATAATACTTTTGACCACGTTAAACGTTCTGCACAGAACATTGCGTTTTGCGTGGACAAATTACTACTCTGTTAGTAATAAACATTTACAAGCTGACTTAATGGGATGTCTTCCATTAGGTCTTTCGCCAATAAGTACAATTTTAGTTTTTAGAAACAAATATGAGAAGATGGAAAAAAAGCTCCATCCTCCCAATAAACCTCATCCAACGCAACACTACCAACTTAATACTTTCTTTAGTTTAACAACATATATTTTAATCCTAAAATTCGATAAAAAAATAAATCTTTAAACACCATGAAAACCAGGATTTTTCTTTTTGCAGCATTCTTATGTTGCATTTTTATAACCCAGCGAGCTCAGGCTCAGGTCACCAGCGTTAATTATCGGTTGGTGTACAACGTTGATTCATGTTGGTACGATGCGCTCCTTATTATTAATGCAGGTTCGGCAACGACTATAGCGCAAAGAACACAGTTCAACTCTCAGTTTTCAGTTATTGTGCCTACCGGTACAACTATTTCAGTAGCAAGAACTTACTGGCCAAGAGTTGGAAATGCAACTTACTCTAGTACAACACCGACCGCTTGGCTTAAGACAAGTGATATCTTAGCACCTGCGGCAGCGCCAG
>JBGSOH010000169.1:0-3951 GCA_041739205.1 Saprospiraceae bacterium | reverse complement strand
ATATTTTAAGTATTAATTTCTACTGATTGCCTACCCATTTTTTTTCTTTGGTGGATCTTTTGGTTTATCAGTATTTGGTGGAGATTTCTGATCAGGATTCTTTTTGGTTTCCTTTTTCTTTTGGTCTAGATCTTTTGATTGATCTTCTTTTTTTGTATCTTTAGAAGGTTTTTCTTCTTTCACATCTTCCTTTTTATCTTCACCTTCTAGGTTGTCTAATTCGCCACCTTCAGGTTCTTCTGCTGGATATCCAAATTTTTCGCGGACGATGTCTTTCATATTTTTAAATCCTGAACGTACAAGAGAGTCTTTGTAAAGTGTATCTTGCATTAACAAATTAAAAGTATCTGGAGAAATGCCAATTCTGAAAGGGCAAGCGACTAGATTACTTATTTTGGGATCAAACACAAACTTCTCTTGAGTAATTTTTGCACTTTTAGCATCTATGGCCACTGCATACCAGAAATTACCCACTATCGGCAAAGCCATAGCAGTGCCACTACCAAGATTCATAGATCTGAATCGCACTGCAGGACTTGGTCCACCTACCCATGCACCTGTTACTATTTTTGGGTTGTATGCTATAAACCATCCATCAGAGTGATTCTGTGTCGTCCCTGTTTTGCCTGCAAAATCGCCATGCGGCACAAATTGACTTCTGAGATTATTTCCTGTTCCATATACAATGACAGATTGCATCATCCTTGTCATGGTAGCAGCAGTTGTGGTGTCCATTGCAACCACATTTGGTCCTATGGATGGGTTTGTTTTTACCAATTCTTCATAGTCATATATGACCTTTCCGTACCTATCTTCGATCTTTAAGATTGCCACTGGTTCAGGACGTAGACCTTTATTGGCAAGTGTCCCGAATACTTTCATCATATCATAGAGCGAAATATCAGCTGCACCCAGAGAAATACCAAATTCACGTGGTAGTTCTGAGGTTACACCCATTTTTTCTGCTAAATCGATGGTTTTTTGGATTCCTACTTTTTCTATCAATTGTGCAGCAATAACATTGGTTGAATAGGTAAGTCCTCCTACCATCGAATACCAGCCGCCATAACTTCCATCAGAATTTCCTGGTGACCAATCTTCAATTGTAACTTGTTGATTTCTAAAAAATTGACAAGGTTTTAAACTATCTTGTAAAGCAGCAGCATATACTATTGGCTTAAAAGTAGAGCCAACTTGACGTTTACTCAATATATGGTCGTACTTGAAATACTTAAAATCTGTACCACCTACCCATGACTTTATGTATCCATTCGTATGGTCCATTGCCATAAATCCACAATTCAAAAGTGTAAAATAATATCGTACACTATCCAAAGGCGACATTGTGGTTTCTATCTCAACAGGTGTTTTGTCCCAGCTAAATATTTTCATCGCTACGGGTATGTTAAAGATAGAATCTATATCAGCATCGGAGTATTGTAGTTGCTTTAACTTTTGGTAACGCTCACTCCTTTTAACTTGCTCGTCTATCCACTTATCGTCTCCCCAAGGTTTTTCTTCAGTGTAACCCTTCCAGTGTTTTACAAATTCTTCCTGGAGATAAGACATATGCTTAAATACGGCATCTTCACCATGTTTTTGCATTCTACTATCTAGTGTTGTCGTTATTTTAAGTCCATCTGTATACAGTCTATATGGCGTACCATCTTCCTTCAGGATATCTTTAAGAATGTTAGGTAAGATTTTAGTTCGAAGATATTCTCTGAAATAAGTACCTGTACCATCATTATTCCCAATGTCCTCATGAATAGCAGCACCAAGTGGTCTACTAATAAGTGAATCATATACTTCAGGTTGAATGGCGCCAGAGTCTATCATAGATGAAATAGTCGACATCTCCTGAGACTCAAATCTGAAGTCTTTATTTTTTAACATTTGGCTAAGCACCAAATTCCGCCTTTCTTTAGAATCATTAGGATTTCTCACAGGGTCCAAAGCTGTCGTAGCTTTTAGCATACCTATGAGTGTAGCGGCTTCATCAGGTGTTAGTTGTTTGGGCCTTTTATTATAAAAATACCTTGACGCTTCTTGAATTCCAAATCTATTACCTCCAAAAGGTACTGTATTAAGATACATGGTAAGAAGTTCTTCTTTGTTGTATAGTTTTTCTAATTTAATAGAGATGATATTTTCTTTGACTTTATTGATAAAAATGCTAAGCCCGGGAATTTTATAATTTTTTCTAGGATAAAGATTTTTTGCCAATTGTTGACTCAAAGTAGATCCACCACCACTCTGCGTATTAGTTGCAATGCCTTTGAAAACCCTCATCCACGAACGAAGGTCAATACCACTATGCTCAAAAAATCTTTTGTCTTCAATGGCTAATAAGGCCGTAATTAAATAAGGAGAAATACTATCAAGCTCAATAGTTGTTCGGTTTTCTGTGTAATATTTGCCTATCATTACACCATCTGAAGTATATATTTCTGAAGCATTGGCATTCTCTATTTGTTGCAATTCTTCTGTGGAAGGCAATTTTCCGAATGCACCGAAAAGTGCTAGCAAAACTATAAATGAAATAGAGAAAACTCCTAACATTAGGATGCCAAAAAACCATTTTATGATTTTGGATTCTCTTGGATTTCGTTTACAATATACATCCCAACTATGCGTGATAGGTGAGACAAATTTTTTCCACCTCGCTACATAAGGTGACGAAAATTTTGAAATAGGTGTTGTAATCGGGCTAAAAGCTCGACTAACAAAACTTGAAATTTTATGAATACTTCCCTTTATATCGATCATCTCATGAATTCATTGGAGTGCAAAAGTACAATTTCTTATACAACAAACGAACATTAATTATCATGGTTTGGTCTGCTTTTTATTTATTTTTTATGATTAAGTACATGTCTACCAATTACATATGTGAAATATTTGTTGTGAAAACACTCAGAAATATCACTATTCAAAATCTCATAGTCTATGGTTTGTTATAATTATAGTCAAAATATTGGTGTTGGTACTATTTATTATCTAGTTTAGACTTTTAAATAGTTGTTATGTAACAAAAAAACTGAAAGTAGTAAAATAGTAATGCTTTTAATCTTTTGAACTATTTGCTTCTGATGTATTGTGTGCTCCTATATTTGAGCAGTTTTAATATCAATGACCTTTACATCAAGTTCTGTCAGCGTTTTTATCTTATCTACATTATCTGTGATCATGACAATAGAATCAATTTTTAAGTCCTTGATAATAAACGCTGCACCCGCATAGTCACGTGAATCTGATATGAAACCTGCTGCTTCATATGCTTTGGATTGCAGATATCCTAGATCTTTATATACTTTACTTTTCATTAGAGCAAGGTGACCATTACCTTTGCCTTCTTGATCAAGTAGAATGATAATGCCTCGTCCTTCAGCTTGGATAAGTCTTTGGGCATTATCTAATTGAGATTGGCAGTCACAATCGATATTGTTAAAATAGTGTCCATAAATACAGGTGGAATGAACTCTGCACAAAACATTTTCAGATCCTGAGAGATTGCCCATAGTAATGGCTATGAAATTGTTGTGACCATCACTATACATGTGTTCCTGAAACTTTCCATACTTTGTATTTATTTCGCTTTCTGCTAATTTGAGTATTTTTTTAGTGTTCATATTTTTGAATGGTCTAAAAAAAAGGGAAATCTATATCAGCATACAGATTTCCCTTTTATATCAATTAAAAATTAGATTTATCTACTTTTACCAACCCAAAATAATGGCAAAAATCAACGGTGCTACGATGGTCGCATCACTCTCAACGATAAACTTTGGTGTGTGGATATCAAGTTTGCCCCAAGTGATTTTTTCATTGGGTACAGCACCAGAGTATGATCCATAACTTGTAGTACTATCACTCACTTGGCAGAAATATGACCAGAAAGGAATATCATGCATCTCCATATCTTGGTATAACATTGGTACGTCACATATC
>JBGSOH010000123.1:0-50055 GCA_041739205.1 Saprospiraceae bacterium | reverse complement strand
AATTCTGGAAGCCCTGCGATAGATGCACATGGCAATTTGATCGGATTAAATTTTGATAGAGTGTGGGAAGGCACGATGAGCGATATCAATTATGATGCGAGCATCTGCAGAAATATTATGGTGGACGCCAGGTATATTTTGTGGGTGATAGACAAGTATGCTGGCGCAGGACATCTAGTGAAAGAGATGAAACTCGTCCATCCTAAATCAAAAGTTACTCCTACAAAAAAGGTAAAGAGTCCTAGACAAAGTGCCACTAAATAACAAATATAAAGTCCGCTCCGATAACACAAATTTATTGATAATCAAACGTTTTTACCCTGACCCTAAAGGGAAACATTTGATTATCAATGAAGTAGAGATAAATATTTTTCCTTTATTTGTACAAATGACTTTTTGGAGTGGACTCAATGATTTAAAAATAAATAAAACAAATAACCATGTACAAACTTTTATTATTCGGACTTTTTCTTTTTTGTCAATTTGTATCGAATGCTCAGACGACCATCATACATTGTGGGAAACTGATAGACGTAGATAAGGGAGTAGTTTTGAATAATAAAAGTATTGTCGTGGCAGATGGGCTGATAAAATCTGTAGAAGATGGATACATCACGCCGAAAAAAGATGATAAACTAATTGACTTGAAGTCAAAAACAGTTATGCCCGGATTGATGGATATGCATGTACACGTAGAGAGTGAATCAGGTCCTAAAAGATACGAAGAGACCTTCCGTGAAAATGAAAGTTACGTCGCCCTGAGAGCCACTCAGTTTTGCGAGCGCACGCTTATGGCAGGATTTACGACAGTGAGAGATCTCGGTGGTAGCGGCATCAATGTGTCTCTACGAGAAGCTATCAAAAATGGCATCATCAAAGGGCCTAGGATTTATACTTGCGAAAAATCAATAGCCACAACAGGTGGTCATGCAGACCCAACTAATGGTGTGCGAGACAATCTGAAAGGCGATCCAGGACCAAAAGAAGGCGTTATTAATAGTCCAGAAGAAGCAGCAAAAGCCGTGAGACAAAGATATAAAAATGGCGCCGATTGTATCAAGATTACATCTACAGGTGGTGTACTAAGTGTAGCATCTGATGGCACAGGACCACAATTTACAATAGAAGAAATCCAAGCCATCGTAAAAACAGCCAATGACTACAACTTTGTCACAGCAGCACATGCGCACGGTACAGAAGGTATGAAGCGAGCAGTACTAGGTGGCATCCACAGCATCGAGCATGGTACCTTCATGACAGAAGAAGTTATGGATCTGATGATAGAAAAAGGCACCTATTATGTCCCTACAATCTCCGCAGGAAAATTTGTAGCAGATAAAGCTCGAACACCCAATTTCTATCCGAAAATGATTGCCAAAAAAGCTCTAGAAGTGGGACCACAAATCCAAGCTACCTTCGCAAAAGCATACAAACGTGGTGTAAAAATTGCTTTTGGGACAGACTCAGGAGTCAGCCTTCATGGCGATAATGCCAAGGAATTTGTTTTTATGGTAGAAGCAGGTATGTCACCAATGGAGTCCATCCAATCTGCCACCAAAAATGCTGCTCAACTAATGCGCATATATAATACAACGGGAAGCATATCTCCAGGGAAAGTAGCCGATATCGTCGCTGTAAATGCTGATCCTACACAAGATATCAATACTATGTTGAATGTAGTTTTCGTAATGAAAGAAGGGGAAGTTTATAAGTCAGAAATGAAGTGAAATTCTGATTTTAATCTTTAAAACTCAATTCATGTCATGTAGCTTGAGTTACTATTAAATTTACCTATTTGATACCTTTACTTAGGCAGATACAACTTCGAATCCCTCAAGTAGTCATACACTGCTTCAGGTACGAGATATTGTACGGACTTTCCAGCAATGATGCTGTTTCTAATGAAAGTAGCTGATAGGTCTAGTAGTGGCGCATCTACTACCTTTACCCTTGGATGGTTTTCGTATTTGCCTAGTGAATATCCAGGTCTTTTGTACACATAGATGTCATTTTCTGCTAATAGTTTTTCATAATTTTTCCATTTTTCTATACTTTCAAGGTTATCCCCACCCATGATAAGGCTGAATTTTTTACCAGGGTATTTTTCGTGAAGATAGGTCAGTGTATCTATCGTGTAGGAAGGAACAGGCAATGAAAATTCTATACTTGATGCTTTTAGTTTTGGGTTGTCTCCGATAGCGAGCTGCACTAGATGAAGTCTATCGTGATCTTTGGCTAAAGAAGATTTTTGTTTTAATGGATTGTGGGGACTTACGACAAGCCACACTTGATCTAAATCAGAATATTCTACCAAATGATTTGCAATAATCATATGGCCTATATGTATAGGATTAAACGATCCAAAAAACAAGCCAATATTCATTCTAAAAGCTAGTTGCCCATCATTACTGGCATCACTAACATCAATAGTGCTTCGCCTATTTCTTCTTCTACAGGTACGATAAGACCTGCTCTGCCTGGTGTAGAAAGCATGAGTTTAATATCATCTTTCTCCAATACTGTCAACATCTCTCCTAGAAACTTGGCATTAAAACCAATAGTCATAGGATCACCCGTAAAAGCACAATTTAATTGCTCAGTTGCCTCATTAGAGAAATCAAGATCTTGGGCAGAAATAGTCATACTCTTTTCTGATATATTCAGAATAACCTGATTGGTAGATTTGTTGGCATAAATGGCTATCCTTCTGAGTGAATTCAAGAAATCCTTCCTATTTATAATCGCTTCAAATGGGTTTTCTACAGGTATCACTGCATTATATTCAGGATACTTAGCATCTATCAATCTGCACACTATTTTTGTGCGACCGAAAGAGAAGAATATATTTGCCTTGTTAAAACTAATGTTGACATCACACTCTTCAGAAAGCGCATTTTTCACAAGGTTCAATCCTTTTTTAGGAATGATAAGTGATTTTGCGATATCTGTTTTCAAATTACCAATCGTATATTTGACCAATTTGTGTGCATCTGTGGCTACAAAGTGTACTTTTGTAAAGTCGATTTGGATCAACACACCTGTCATGGCAAGTCTCAACTCATCATTGCTCGTAGCAAAAACCGTATTGGTGATTCCTTTATTTATTTTTTTAGAATTAAGAATGAGTGTTTCTACATCATCTTCTTCTGGCGGAGTAGGAAAATCATCCGCTGAGTCTCCTGATAACTTGTAAACTCCAAATGCAGAAAGTATTTTTACGCCATTATTTTCATCTACGGTGATGGTAAGTGGTTGCTCTGGAAGTGCTTTGATAGTATCCAATAATATTTTTGCGGGTACGGCTATAATACCGTTTTCATCTGCCGTCACACCTAGTTGGGTAATGATGGTGGTCTCTAGATTAGTAGATGTGATCGTCAGTACATTGTCTTTCACATCAAATAAATAATCTTCCATGATAGGCAAAACAGGATTGGCACTTATGGCTCCTGATGCGATGTTTAGTTGTTTTAGCAACTCTGATGATGATACTTCAAATCTCATTGTACATTTATTTTGACTTATTCCAAGACCAATTTTTACTTCCACTTGACAGAAAACCTTCAAGCGCTGCGATCTATTTCAGACCACAAAAATAATGTATCTTATGATATTTCCTAATATCTTGGACCGATAGAATTAATTAATTCCAATTTATGGATATATATTTATTTTCAAATATGAAGTTTACCATTCATTTGTAGAGAAACATTGTACTTTTGCGCCTACAAAAATCAGTAATGATAAACAGAAAAAAGGGACCAGAGATACATCCCGTCCAAAAGCTAAATATTCCAGTCATTGACCAATACACTTTGCCCAATGGTGTAAAAGTATGTGAAGTAAATCTGGGAAGCCAAGAAATCGTAAAAATCGAAGTCGTACATACCGCGGGAAGATCCTACGAAGACCATCATCTCATCGGTAGGGCTACTTCGTCACTTCTCAAAGATGGATGTGGATCCTTAAATTCTGCCCAAATCGCTGAAAAAATTGATTATTACGGCTCTAGCATAAAGACAGCATCCAATATGGATTTTTCGTTTACGAGTATTCACACACTTAACAAACACTGCGATAGAATACTGCCGCTTTTGCACGACATGTATACGACACCAACTTTTCCAGAAGATGAAATCGAAAAATTTAAAAGCCTTAATATTCAAAAACTAAAAGAAGAGCTTACCAAAAACGAAGTAATCACTTACAGACAGATCACAGAGGAGATTTTCGGCATAGACCATCCTTATGGGTACAACAGTAAGGAAGAAGATTATCTTGGTATAGATCGTAAGAAAATTATCCAGCATTTTGATGATTTTTATGGCTCCGACAATTGTTATTTGTTTTTAAGTGGTCACATAACAGACAGCATTAGGAAAGATATAGACACATATTTTGGACAAATCATAAAGTCGTCAAAAAAGAAAATATATCAACCATCTAGGATCGATTTGGCGAGGAAAGAAATTTTGATAAGTAGTAAAAACGAACATCAAAGTGCTATTAAAACAGGTAGAAAATTGTTTGGCAAAGACCATCCAGACAATGCGGCCGTATTTGTCTTGAATACCTTATTTGGAGGATATTTTGGGTCAAGATTAATGACAAATATTAGAGAAGAAAAAGGACTTACTTACGATATTTATAGTAGCGTAGATCAGATGCTTTATGATGGATGTTTTTATGTGAGTACTGAAGCTGCCACTGAATATGTAGCACCTATTCTGAAGGAAGTTTATGATGAAATGGATATTTTAAAACAAGAAAAAGCTGACATTGATGAACTTCAAATGGTAAAAAACTATTTGATGGGCAATTTCATGAATATGCTTGATGGACCAATGAATGTCTCTTCTTTTGCAAAATCGATGGTTCTGACAGGCAAAAATCCAGAAGAATTTCATGATTTCGCTGATGCAATTATAGGCATGGAACCAGAAACAGTCATGGAAGCAGCACGAAAATATCTTAATAAAGATGAAATGATAGAAATTATAGTTTCGCCTGTTTAGAAGAATATAATCATCGGAATAACAAATATTTACACGTTAGATGTCAAAATATAACCTTTTGTTGTGTAAAAACATTATTTTTGCACTTGCTTACCTTTAAGCCTATGCTTGCAAGGTAAATTAGATGGATATTTCAACCAGAATATAGAATGAGATTTTTTAATTTTTTTACACAGGAATTGGCTGTCGATTTAGGCACTGCAAATACCTTGATAATTCAAAATGATAAAGTAGTCGTGGATGAACCATCCATAGTAGCTATAAATAGAAATACAGGTGAAGTCATTGCAGTAGGCAATAGAGCCATGCAAATGCACGAAAAAACCCATGACAATATCAAAACCATAAGACCACTTAAAGATGGAGTAATTGCTGATTTCCAAGCAGCAGAAGCCCTTATCCAAGGTTTAATAAATATGATAGGTGAGAAACGTAGATTTTTTACCCACCTTAAAATGGTTATTTGTATTCCATCTGGTATAACAGAAGTAGAAAAAAGAGCCGTATTTGACTCTGCAGATCACGTAGACTCTAAGGAAACATACTTAATTCATGAGCCTATGGCAGCAGCACTAGGTATAGGTCTTGATGTAGAAGAGCCTATCGGAAATATGGTTATTGATATAGGAGGAGGTACTACGGAGATAGCAGTGATTGCATTATCGGGCATAGTAACTGATCAGTCGATAAGAATCGCAGGTGACGAGTTTACCAATGACATCATCGATTACATGAAAAGAAAGCACAATATTCTGATTGGCGAACGTACTGCCGAACAAATAAAAATCAATGTTGGTGCAGCTATTGCAGACATAGCCGATCCACCAGCAAAATTTGCAGTCAATGGTCGTGATATGCTTACAGGAATTCCTAAACAAGTATTTACAACTCACGTAGAAGTAGCAGAAGCCATTGATAAGTCCATTGCAAAAATAGAAGAAGCTGTGCTAAAAGCACTAGAAGATACGCCACCCGAATTGTCATCTGATATTTATCAAACAGGTATTTATCTGACTGGTGGTGGTGCTTTGTTAAGGGGATTGGATAGAAGAATGGCAGCAAAAACAAAACTAAAAGTTCATATTGCTGATGATCCATTAAGAGCAGTGGTGAGAGGAACCGGATTAGCTTTAAAAAATTCGCACAGATACTCATTTTTGATGGATAGAAAGAGTATTTGACATTATTAAACTTTTATTGTGAATGTATAATGTCATTCAACTTTTTGCAAAATTCGGAGTACACATATTATTTGTAGTGCTAGAGATTATTTGTTTTTACTTAATTATAAATTATAACCAAAGTCAAAAAGAAATATTTCTAAACTCATCCAATATTTATGCTGCAAAAATAGGAGAACAAAGAGCTGTACTTACTAATTTTGCTAATCTCAAAAGGGTGAATGACAGCCTTATGCGTGAAAATGCTACCTTAATCGAAAATTTAATTTTGATAGAGTATGCATCAGATAATATACCAGAAGCTGATAGCATTTATAATCCATACAGTCTGATACCTGCTACGATCTGTAATAGTACAATAAATCTAAGAAATAATCACATCACTCTTTGTAAAGGAAGTAGAGAGGGTATAAAACGAGACATGGGTGTTATTTCATCTACTAAAGGCATTATAGGCATAGTGAGAAATAGCTCACCCAATTTTGCGCACGTTATGACGTTATTAAATTCACAAACAAAAATTAGTTGTGGTATAAAGAATAGAAAAGGTCACGGTAGCTTGGTGTGGAAAGATACAGACCCACTAAGGATGACCTTAGAATCCGTTCCTAAACATGAGTTAATTACAGTGGGTGATACGGTCATCACAAGTGGTTTTTCTACAATGTTTCCCAGAGGAATACTAGTCGGAAAAATCGAGAAATTTCAGATTATTCCAGGTAATAATAATTATAATATTACAGTAAAGTTGTTTAATGACCTCACGTCTGTAAAATATGCATACGTGGTCCAAAACCGATATGGCACAGAACAATTAGACCTTGAAAAAGAAGTTACACAATGAATAATAGTATTCCTACCAATATTGTCAGGTTTATCATTGTGTTCTTAGCACAAATTTGGATATTTAAGCATATCACATTTTCATTTGGAGGATTTGTGTTTATACACTTTTTGATATATCCCATGGCTATTTTGTTATTACCAATAAAGTTTTCAAGAAGTGCTGTCCTTATACTTGCCTTTATTTTAGGGATCTTAATCGATATGTCTTATGATTCTGTAGGTGTCCATACAGGCGCTTTGGTCTTTACCGCATATATTCGTAATATTATCATAGCCTTTTTAGAGCCATATGAAGGCTATAATATAGATGATGTTCCTACGATCAAAAACATGGGTATAGGTTGGTTTGTGTCCTTTCTTAGTATTAGTCTTTTGATACACACCTTTTTGTATTTTAGCTTAGAAGCTTTTTCTTTTGTTTTTATTTTTGAAATATTTTTAAATACAATTAGTAGTTTTATCGTTTCCTTTATAGTAATATTAATTTCTCAGTTTATTTTTAGAACAAAGTATTAGATGAGAAACTTAGAAAGTAGGAAGTATGGCATAATTTACTTTATTGGATTGGTTTCATTGGTATTAACATTGAAAGCTGCTCATCTTCAATTGTTTTCTACAAAGTATAAAGAACAAGCTCAAAGGACCACTTTAGAAAAAAGCCAAATCTATCCATCCCGTGGTATTATTCTTGATCGAAATGACAAAACACTAGTATACAATAAACCCATTTATGTAATTAGCGCGATCTATAATAAAATTGATCCTAAAATGGATACGTTACTTTTTTGTTCACTACTTGGAATAGATAAAGAAACGTTTATTACAAATTTACAAAAAGATTGGAAAAACCCACAGTTCCGTAAGTCAATACCATTTGTTTTTCTCAACAAAGTAGATCCTATTCAGTATGCAATTTTTCATGAGCATTTACATAAGTTTCCAGGGTTTTATCCCGAGCAAAGAAATATTAGAGGATACCCGCACACCCACGCAGCACATGTACTAGGTTATTTAGGGGAAGTAAATCAAAAAATTATTGACAATTCTAATGGCCTATACAGCCCAGGTGACTATATAGGACAGTCTGGCTTAGAATTTGCATACGAAAAAGAACTAGGTGGAAAAAAAGGGGTCAATTATATATTAAAAGATAATCTTGGTAGACAAGTAGGTTCATATGATAATGGTAGACTTGATAGTATGGCAATACCTGGAGAAGATGTTAAAATTTCTATTGATTTGGAACTTCAAGCTTATGCAGATAGTTTGATGATCAATAAAAAAGGTGGAATTGTGGCTATAGATCCTTCTACTGGTGAGATACTTGCTATGGTGAGTTCACCGTCATATGACCCTAATATTCTAAATCTTGATGGTAACCGAGGCAAAGGCATGACGTCACTTATTTATGACACCATAAATAGACCTCTTAATAATCGAGCGGTAACTAATAGATATCCACCTGGTTCTATCTTTAAACCCATTTTATCATTAATAGCACTTCAGAAAGGAACAACTTATGCAGATAGACCCATCTTTTGTCCTGGGTTTTATCGATTAAGCCCTACTAAAGTACAGAAATGTCACCCACATACGACCGCCAATAACGTGTCTGCGGCTATTATGCATTCATGCAACACCTATTATTTTACCATGATAAGGGAGTTATTAGATTTGTATAGTTATAAAAAACCAGGGATCGGACTTGATACCATCGTAAGTTATCTGCACGACTTTGGTCTAGGAAGCAAGCTAGGACTTGATTTTAGCTATGAAAATAAAGGTTTAATTCCTAATTCTTCTTATTACGATAGAGTGTACAAAAAAGAAGTCAATGGATGGAGATCTGGTTGGATATTGTCTTTAGGTATAGGACAAGGAGAAATGCAACTCACAACGGTTCAAATGGCGAACTTAGCAGCAATTCTAGCCAATAGAGGATATTTTATAACTCCACATCTCATCAAAAGCTATCGGTCAGGCAAATCTATTCCAGATAATTTTAAACAAAAAAAATATGTGAGAATTGACAAAAAGCACTTTACACCTGTGATAGATGGTCTAGAAAGGGTAGTAACTTCTGCGGCAACTATTGCATTTGTACCGGGTCTAGATTTATGTGGCAAAACAGGAACATCTCAAAATCCACATGGAAAGGACCACTCTGTTTTTTTTGGTTTTGCACCAAAAAATAATCCAAAAATAGCCATTGCTGTATTTATAGAAAATGCTGGTTTCGGAGCGCAGTGGGCTGCGCCAATAGCAAGTTTGATGATGGAAAAATATATCAACAAAACAATCATGCCTTCGAGAAAATACATAGAAGAAAAAATGTTTAAAGGCATCTTGATGGAAAATTCTGTGGAGGTAAATTGGGTTAACAACACAATTAGCCCTCAATTATAATATTTTTTTTAATCTGCCTACATATTGCTGACTGATGTTTGTATATTGCTGACGATAAAATAATTTCGTTATGAATGACACAAATGTACAGGTTCACTCACTTTTTACTGAATTTGATATATCACTATTCAAAACAGGAAAACATTATCACTTGTATCAAAAAATGGGATCTCATCTCATGACCCTTGATGGCGTGGACGGCTGCTATTTTGCTGTATATGCGCCCAATGCCGATAAACTTAGTGTGGTAGGTGATTTTAATCAATGGAATGGTGAGAAATATATGCTTTATGCTAGATGGGATGGATCTGGTATTTGGGAAGGATTTATACCAGGCGTCACCCATGGTATGGTATACAAGTACAAAATTATACCAAGAAATTATGGTAGAATCCGAATGAAGGCAGATCCATATGCTTTTAAAGCGGAAAGACCACCATTGTCAGGATCTATAGTATGGGATATTAATTACGTTTGGAATGACAATGAATGGATGCAGGAGCGCATTATTAAAAATGGCCATAATCAACCACACTCTGTCTATGAGATGCATTTCGGTTCATGGATGCGAACAGGTGAAGAAAATAGATCGCTCACATATGAAGAAATGTCCATTGAGCTTGTCAATTATCTCACTGAGATGGGTTATACCCACGTAGAGTTTCTGCCTCTAGCTGAGCATCCTTATGAACCATCATGGGGATATCAAGTGACGGGATACTTTGCAGCTACGAGTAGATTTGGAGATCCAGAAGGATTAATGTTTCTAATTGATTCTTTACACCAGGCTGGAATAGGTGTCATTATGGATTGGGTGCCGGCACATTTTCCATCTGATGATTTTGCCCTTGCTACTTTCGACGGTTCATGTGTCTTTGAGCATCCAGACAAACGCAAAGGCTACCATCCTGACTGGAATACACTGATATTTAATTTTGGTAGACCAGAGATTAAGAGTTTTTTGATAAGCAATGCATTTTTCTGGTTGGAGCGATATCACATAGATGGACTGAGAGTAGATGCGGTTTCTTCTATTGCTTACTTAGATTATTCACGCAATGAAGGTGAATGGGAACCCAATCAATACGGAGGTAGAGAAAACTTAGATGCTATTGTATTTTTACAAGAGTTTAACACAGCAGTATACGGAAGTTTCCCAGGTATTCAGACAATAGCTGAAGAGTCTACATCATATCCGATGGTATCTAGACCAGTTTTTCAGGGAGGGCTCGGTTTTGGCATGAAATGGATGATGGGTTGGATGCATGACACAATAGATTATTTCAAAAGAGAATTTGTGTATAGAAAATTTCATCAAAATGATATTACTTTTAGTATTGTCTATGCTTTTTCTGAAAACTTCATGCTCGCACTATCGCATGATGAGGTAGTACATGGCAAAGCATCTATGATAGGCAAAATGTCAGGTGATGAGTGGCAGAAGTTTGCTAATTTAAGGGCTTTTTATGCATATATGTTTTCCCATCCTGGTACAAAACTCTTGTTTATGGGCAATGACATGGCACCCTACACGGAATGGAATTTTAAAGGACAATTGGAGTGGAATCTACTTGAGTTTCCTTCACACAAAGGACTAAATAATACTGTAAAAGATCTAAATAAACTTTATAAAACTGAAAAAGCACTTTATCATTTTAATTTTAGCCCCGAGGGATTTGAATGGATCGATGCGGGTGATAGGAATAATTCCATACTTATCTATCAGCGGAAGTCAGACATTAAAAATGATGTAGTAATGGTTATTTGCAATCTGAATATTACACCACATGTTGACTATAAAATAGGTGTGTACGCTAAACAAACTTGGTCACTTATATTCAATTCTGATGATAAAGCTTATTGGGGAAGTGGTTATGAAATAGCCACAAATGTTAACACTAAAAAAGAAGTGTGGAATGGGAGAAATCATATGCTTGAGATTAATATTCCGCCACTCTCTGTTATTATGTATAAGTTGATTTCGTCAGTAGAAGACAAACCAAAAAAAGTAACCATCAAACCCCAAAAGGTAGTTGCCAAAAAGTAAATTATTTTTTTGACAAGGTCTCTTTTGTTATATTTTGATGGTGCTGGACATGATAAACGGTAAAATACATCATTTCTCTTAATGTAATTTTGCCGAGCAGTGGATGCGGTAATATTAATAAGTCTAGATCAGTCTCTGTATACTTTTCTAGTCTGCCTGCCAGTATTTTAACCACTTTAGTAAGTTTGTCGATAAGTACTGACTTTTTATCTAATGTAGCTTTTTCTGGTAAAAACCTTCCTGAAGCTGCGCCACCTTCTGAAAGTTTCATTTGGTATTTTGCAACAAGATCTTCGTATGATTTAGAGGTGCGATTTGCTTTTCCTATCCAAAGTTTTAAAATCCATGATGGAATAAATAATGCCAAAGTTAAGGGCTGGACAGACCTATATATGTGATCCAACTGTTGTCCTGCAGACCATTTTTGTGGCAAACTAAACAAATAATCTTCATCACTTAATCCAGAAATATAAGCTATAAATGTTGCATGATGTGTCTGCAATGATGATTGAATTTCTTGTTTTGTCATTACTCCTTCTTTATGATCTAGATAATCGATACCAAAAGTAATCAATAATTGCTAGAGGATTTTGTATTTCAAAAAGAATTTCCTGATTTTTCTTATTTGTTTTTACCACGCATAAATCTTTGTTCCTTCAAGGCTTTGATTCGATCTTTTGCATTCTTTACCCAAGTAGCATTTTGAGGATTGGTGTATAGATATTGTTGATAATATTTAATAGCCTTGGACTTATCTTTGTAATATTGTTCTGCAGCGTTGGCCATGTAATAATAGACATCTGCATCTTGCTCATATGCTTGGCTTTTGCCATATTGTTTTAGAACTTCACCATAATTTCCCCTGATTGTGTTCGTCCTTGCCAATCCACGATGGTAGTGTGCCATGTTTTCTGATATACCTTCCTTTAATGCTTCCCCGTAGTAATAATCTGCTCTATCGTAATCCTTCTTTTTTTCATATGCTAGCGCTAAATAAAACAATGCATACTCGGGGTCACCTTCATTTAAAAGTGACTTTTGTAGATGATAGATAGCCTTATCCAATGAGTCAATTTGCATAAATGAATATCCCAATAACTTATTATAATAACTGTTTAGCTCTGTCGCAAAGGTGAGTTTGTACAAAATATCAGCAACTTCATTATATGCTCTTTGTCTATATTTTACTCTAGACTTTAATAATGATAAACCAATATTCAATGAATCAATTTCAAGGCCTTTTGTCAGTAAACTATCTGCCATAGCCAACGAATCGATCGATATGTACAATTCACTAATACCTTGGATAGTTAGCAAATCTCTTTCATTGAGTTGCATGGCTGTTTGGTAAGAAGTCATAGCTTGTTTTTGCTCATTCCCCATTAAATATAGACTGCCCAGTTTTCGATAATAAATTGGATTATTAGGAAAGTTTTTGGACAATGCGATATTATATTTGATGGCTTTGGGTAGATTTTGTTGCGATTCATATATAGCTGCTAGTCTGACCAATGCATCCGATTGATAACTATCATAATGTTCTAAATGGTGATAATAAATTTTTGCATTTTGATAATCACCAAGTAAGTAATATGTATTTGCAAGGGCTGAATATGGTCGTTTGTCTAAGGTATCTGCTTGGTAACAAGATTGGTACCACTTAATTGCTTTAAAATATTCTTGCTGCATGACTAGACTATCAGCAATTGAACAATCGTTTTTTTGCGCATCCAAAGCTGTGGACAAACTTATAATGAAAAATAAAACAGTTAATCTAAACATCATAACATAAACTTATTTTTGTCACAACTAAAGACACAAATATACAACGTAGTTATTAGTTATACAGCAAGTTTACACAAATATTTCGTCTTTTACTATTCCAAATCTTTTCTATTTGTACTTTCTTCCTTTATGCCATCCTTTATTATTCCATTCATCTCTTTGATTTCTTCTTTTGAGATATCTTCTACAAAAGATTCTTGTACTGTGCTTTCTGTATTGATAAAAAATTCTACCAAAAGTGGAAAATGATCAGATCCAAAGTATTCTAGACGTTTTAATACAGTGACAAAAATATCCGCAGTGTGGAACATCAAGTCAATAGGATATCTCAATATCCAATACTCGGCATGAAAGGTAGAAATTAGCCCTTTCCCGATTCTACCGTCTATCATTTGACTTGTTTTTCTAAACAGCTTAGAAGACCTTGACCAAGCCACATTATTAAAATCCCCTACTACGAGACTACTATCTGCATTTGCCCTGACTTTTTTTGCTACACTGAGTAATTCACCATCTCTTTCTTTACTATTTTGTTCTTCTGTAGGACTTGGTGGTGGTGGATGTATAGCAAAAAGTGTAAATGAATACTTATCTTTAGTAATCATTTTTGCTTCTATGCTCGGTAAATCATCTGCTACAAAATAATGCACGGTAGAATGCTCAATTTTCAGCTTTGAATAAAGATGCATGCCATACGTATTTTCCAATGGAACTTTTATTTGGTAAGGATAGTCATTTTCAAAAACATAAAGTGCTTTTTCCCAAGCATGATTAGATTCCATGGTTATAAAAATGTCGGGATTATACTTTTCAATTTGCTCAACAAACCGAATATATTGGGTGTTTTCTTGAAAAACATTGGCAGAAAAAATGCTGATTTTTTGTGATGAAAGCTCACATTGTTTTTTTTGATGAACCTTATAAAAAGGCGTAAACTCAAATAAATTTATTAGGTGATGGACTACAAACAAAATATTTAAAATTGTCAACGTCCAGAATAAATAATCCTTATCATCCAAAATAAATAAACCCAAAATAACCAAGACAACCTGCATGACAAGTAGTTGCACCTTGCCAAATTCAGCAGCTCTAAATATCCAATGAGTATTATTAGATAGTGGGAGCAGACTTGCTAAAATTAAAATAGTGGACAATGCTAAGTACCACATGACAAACCATTTTTTTGTAAATGTACCTAAATAATGTAGTTTGACTGCGAATACTAACAAAATTTTGGATATATTTTTTTGAAATGGCTGCATTAAATAAAATATTAAACAACTAATAGACCAACTTTTCTACGTTCAAATACGTCATAGTTAAGTATAGTATTAAGTAGCAGCATTTGTAACCTTTAAAATCATAAAAATGAAAACATCCATTTTTCTAGTATTCCTAACTCTTTTGATGTCATGTAGCAAAAATGATTCTAGTTGTACTTCTATAGATTACGATAAATCTTTTATTGCAGAAGTAGGAGAAGTGTACTGTGTAGATGAAAAAAATACAATCAAAATTGACAGTATAGAAAATCAACTTTGTCCCTGCGATGCCATTTGCGTGTGGGAAGGTGAGTTTATCATTCACATGTCTGTGACTGCTAATGGTGTATCACATGCTTATAGTTTTGGATCGTCTGTAACAACTATAGATATACAGCCTTTTGATTCATTCAAAGTGAAGTTCTTGTCTATTACTCCTGATGCTTGCGACTCAGAAGTTCAAAAAGATTTTAGGGTTGGGTTCATTTTGGAAAAAGAGTAGGTTTCAAAGGTTTTAATTAGACCTTACATTAGTTGAAACCAACACCCTACACTTCCACCTGCCGCAATAACCAATCTCTATCTGGTAGCAACTTTTCAGTTCGTATTTGTTCTGCGAGTTTAACTTTGGCTTTGGAATCAAATCTATTGAGACGGATTAGTTTTCGAGTATATTTGACGATGTTAGAATAATTGGTTTTGTGGTAACCTATGATTTTTTTACGTGTCAAGTAGATATTCATAGCATCAAGGTGTGAATCAAGTAGTCTTTCAGATTTGGTTTCATAATAAATTTTTAACATCAGCGTCTTTGCAAATAGATTGGATAAATGATCATCAAATTCTATGTTCCTCAGTGACTCAAGAGCGTCTGTATATTTTTCTGTCGCATAGTAGATATTGGCCATATTGAATCTGAATGCACTATCCTTTTCTTCTTTCCTTAGATATTTTACATTATCCGTACTGATTTCCTTTGCTTCGTCGAATCTACCCATTCGAAGTGCAATGGTGTTGATATTTCGGTAAGTATTTTTTGATAAATATCCATTTGTGAGAAGATATTTTTTTGAAAGGGCGATTTTATAATAGTTCAGCAACTTTTGACTGAATGCTTTATCACCTGAGTTGTGTTTACGAATGCAATAATTGATGCCTTGGAAGTACAGATTTTTTAATTCCTCGTGTGGAAATAAATGTTCATTTGGCTCTAGCATCTCATTAAATTTCTCAAACCAAACGACATCTTCCGGGTACAAGATAAGTTTCCAAGCATAGTAATATAGGGCTATACATGGATAGGCCAAATAACTATGTTCAATAATGTAAGATTCGAGATGGTCAATGAGTTGTGTGTTTATCTTTTTGGATATGAGTGTAGACTGTGTAGCAAAAGTGACAGTTTGCATCAATTTCTTACTAATGATGGCTACATCTGTATCATGAATAATGTCTTCTGCATCAGCATTAGAAAATCTACTTTTAACCTGATCAAACTGCCATTTTTCGTACAAGATATCAGCATTTTGTTGATAGGTTTTTTCATTTCTTAACGCTTGATCTTCTTGGTTTTGCATACTTTTATAAGCTTCCGAAAATAACTTTTCATTTTCATGAATTCTATAATATTCAAGGAGTGTATGATTATAATGAAAAGCTGAAGCTAAAGAATTTTTAATAACAATATACTTTTCCATCATTTTGGTAAGGTCGCTCATCAGCAATCGTTCAGTAACTGGAATGTTTTTTTTCTCATCCATAGCAGAAGTATTTCGATATTGCAGATAGGATATATGCTTTTGATTTCCTTCCATAATACTCGTTGGAATAAGCGAAATGATAGCTTCTACATCTTTTGATCCTAGAGTAGATAGTAAGTGTTCAAATTTTGTTTTCATATAATATTAAATCAAAAAATACAAATAAAATATCTATAAACTTTATAATCAATACATTATACAATTTATAAACAGTACATCAACCTACAAATGTAATAAATTGTTATTTTATTGTATTGATTTAATGTAGATATTTGTACTGTTTTTAATCTTTAACTCATATCACAGACTCATAACAGATGAAAAATTTAACATTCATATTGCTCCTTAGCCTGCTCCCCCAAGCAGGACTTTGGGCGCAATGTCAAGACACAGTGAAGCTTTATCTCAACTATACTTATGATGGGCCTGACATTGTCGTGGATATTCAGGTTGAAAATTTTCAAGAAATTTTAGGTTTTCAATTTGGGTTAAACTATGATAATGAAGTCATAAAATACGAATCTGTTAGTTCCCCCATTTCGAGTTTTGATGAAAGTGCATTATCTGTCATTGAACAAGGCAATATTAAGTTTCTGTGGTTAAGTCCATCGTCTACGATTGGAGAGTCATTACCTGATTTTAGTACATTAATTCAATTGAGATTTTCTGCTTTACAAGCTAGTTCAACATCTTATCTTGAAATTTCTGAAACAAACCTACCAGTTGAATTTATTAATGAAGCAGCTTTTGAACTTTGTGTCAAAGGTAGTTCAACAACATTAGTAACTAGTTCAGGTAAAATTTTTGGTAAAGTTACACATGATTTGAACAAAAATTGTGATCCTGAATTGTCAGATCCAATACTTAATAAATGGGTTATTGAATTATCTTCTTCCACAAAAACCTACTATAGGGCTACGAACGAAGATGGGGAATATTCTTTTGGTTTGCCTGCTGGTGATTATACCATTAGATTAATACCAAAAAATGAACTTTGGAAGGTTTGCTTCGATGAATTTGATATTATATTGACTGAAGAAAGTGAGGTTCTCCAGAATTTTAGCGGTCATGCTGCAGTTGATTGCCCTCTCATAAAAACTGACATCTCAACACCTTTTCTACGAAGATGTTTTGACAATACATACACCCTGTTTTATGAAAACCAAGGGACCATCGTTGCAGAAAATGCTTTTGTAGAAGTTGATCTTGATGATGATTTTGATTTTATAAGTACTGATTTTACTAACTATACGATTACTGGACAGCAACTTAGGTTTGAACTAGGCAATCTCGCTGTTAATGAACGTGGATATATAAAAATTGTATTAAATCTTAATTGTGCTACCACCATTCTCGGACAAACCCATTGTATCACTGCTACTGCCTTTCCAAGCGAACCATGTATTGTGCCGCCAACTTGGTCTCGATCAGCATTATCTATTACTGCAGAATGTGACGAGCTAAATGACAAAGTGATATTTACCATTTTAAATACTGGAACGGGAGCGATGAAAGAAGCAAAAAGGTATATAGTGACAGAAGACGATGTCATGAGACCACCAACAAATATTCAGCTAGATATCTTACAAGCTGAAACATTAGAGCTTCCCGCAGATGGAACTAGTTATAGGATCATCACTAGTCAAGATACAGATTATCCATTGGGAAAGTTGGCGACATTAGCTATTGAAGGTTGTGGAGATGATGGTTCAGGGCAATTTAGTACAGGTTTTGTCACCCAATTTGAAGAAGCTGATAGAGACCTTTTCATAGACACAGACTGTAAAGAAAGCATAGGTTCATTTGATCCTAATGATATCATAGGAATGCCTAAAGGATATGGGTCAAAACAATACATAGAAAAAGAAGTCAATGTAGAGTATCTCATCAGATTCCAAAACACAGGTACAGACACTGCCTTTACCGTAAGGATAAAAAATTATATTCCAGAATCACTTGATCTTGCGACTATTCAGATGGGTGCAGCAAGTCATGAATACACATATCAGTTCAATCAAGATCGTGAACTTATCATCACATTTGACGATATTCTACTTGTAGATAGCACAGAAAATGAAGCAGCATCGAACGGATTTGTAAAATACAAGATTCTACCATCTTCAACATTGAATGATGAAGATAGGATAGAAAACCAAGCAAAAATTTATTTTGATTACAACGAACCTATTACGACCAATGAAGCATTCCACACTATTGGAAGAGACTTTATTTTGGAAAGCATTGATTGGATGGGGGAGAAAATAAATGTCACATTTTATCCCAATCCTACGGATCAAGAATTGAGAATCGATACGGGAGACTTCGATTTTGAAAAAATACAATACACGATTAAAAATCAATTAGGTCAAAACCAACTATCGGGTATAATTTCAGATAAAAATGCAAATATTCCTTGTGGTGAACTGCCATCAGGAGTATATATTATGAATGTAAGATTTGACCAAAAAACCCAAGCCGTATTGAAATTTATAAAGATGTAATAGGCCCTCAACTATTTTTAAAAACCCATTTGCGTATCCTTTTTAAGGGAAATCTGTAAGAATCCGACACTAATAAAGATTAAGGTCGGATTCATTTTTCGAAATCATATTACAATTTGTAAATATATATAAAATATTCTTCACACTAAATTTTTAGTAGTCAACTAAAAGTTAGCAAATAATCCAACGTTGCACATAAAAAAAGGGATCAGTTTTTTGCTGATCCCTTTTTTTATCTAGGGCTATTTTTTCTTTGTCGTTTTTATCAACTATTCCGTTTCGTATGAATTTCAGTCTTTTATTCAAATTCCTAAAAAAATGAAAGATGTATTTGTATTATTCATATATATTTTTCATACATTTGTTGTTTAATTCAATAATCTGAGAAACATGTCAAAAGAAAGAGAAGAAAAACTAAAAGCTTTGGCGCTGACCATGGACAAGCTTGATAAAACATACGGTAAGGGTACGATAATGAAATTGGGTGACAAACAAGTTGTTGCTGTCGAGACTATATCTACTGGCTCATTGAGTCTTGATATTGCACTTGGTATCCACGGACTTCCAAAAGGAAGAATTGTAGAAATATATGGTCCTGAATCTTCTGGTAAAACGACACTTGCTATTCATGCGATCGCTGAATGTCAAAAACAAGGAGGCATAGCAGCTTTTATAGATGCAGAACACGCATTTGATAGATTTTATGCAGAACATTTGGGTGTTAATACAGAAGAACTTTTGATTTCACAACCAGATAATGGTGAGCAAGCGCTCGAAATAGCAGAAAACCTTATCAGATCAGGTGCAATTGATATTATAGTTATCGACTCAGTGGCAGCACTAGTACCTAGAAGTGAGATCGAAGGCGAAATGGGAGATTCTAAAATGGGTCTTCAAGCCAGATTGATGTCTCAAGCTTTGAGAAAACTTACTGCTACCATTGGACGTACTGGATGTTGTTGTATATTCATCAATCAATTGAGAGAAAAAATCGGCGTAATGTTCGGTAACCCTGAGACAACAACAGGTGGTAATGCTTTGAAGTTTTATGCATCTATTAGATTAGACATTAGAAAATCAGGTACAGCTATTAAGGATAAAGATGGCAACACAGTAGGTAATCCTGTAAAAGTTAAAGTGGTAAAAAACAAAATGGCACCACCTTTCAGAATTGCTACCTTCGATATCATGTTTGGTGAAGGTATCTCCAAAACTGGTGAAATCATTGATATAGGAGTAGAAACAAATGTCATAGGAAAAAGTGGTTCGTGGTTTAGTTATGAAGGAACAAAAATTGCTCAAGGAAGAGAGGGTGCAAAACAGTTTTTGGCAGATAATCCAGAAGTTGCACTCGAAATAGAAAAGAAAATTGTAGACAAATATCAACCACTTCTTGCCAGCCCTGATGAAGTGGATAGTGGCGATGATGAATAATAATTTTCATATATTGAATATAAAATAAAAGAAGCCGTCTGATATATAATATCGACGGCTTCTTTGCTACTATCATACTCGGTTCTAAAGACTATTCTATTCGTAGTATTTTCATAATTTGATCAAGGTTCTTTGATTTAATTTTACAAATAAATATTCCATACTTATTGCCTAGTTGATTTGCATTAAGTCTCATGGAATGATTTCCAGGATTATAGATATCATTACTTTTGAAAACTATTGTGCCATTTGAATCATAAATATTAATCACGACTGGACTTTTTTCCTGCAAATTAAAATGAACAGTTGTCTCATCCTTAAATGGATTCGGATGGTTTTGCATAATAAATGAGACTCCTTCTGTTATTAAACTTCTAAATGAAAAGTCAATATCAGTTGTTATTTCGTCCATAGTGTAAGCCTCAGCGGAGACAATGGCTTCATTCATCGATACTAAAGCACTGAGTTTCGTATTTATAAACGGAAGACAAATGATGTTAAACAATACACTACCTTTAGGAAGGGACACACCGTCCATATCATCATATGAAAGTGTTAGATACTTTTTACCATTTTTGTCTATGATGGCCAAATGTTCGTTTCTCAAAGGTAAATCTACGGATTCAAATCCAATATAATCCATATCAGCAGATAACTCTAGTGTCCATTGCATTCCTATAATGTTATCTAAGTTTTCTACCTTAACTGGAACAGTGATCAGCTCATTTGCTTTTACATCGATATCTTCTGTGTATAATTGCAACTTGTTGTTGCTACGTAATGCCGGTTTGCCTTGTATGTTTTGTGATACTGTACCATTGACATCACCTATTTTGATAGCAATAAAATCTGAATTTTCCATGCTTGTGGACAATCCTTCATAATTAAGCCTTTCTACAAATGGCCATGGATTTTCATTATCATTAAAAGTAAATGAAGCATCAACAAATCTCCACGAAGTGTTATTACTGAATGTAGGTTGTATGCCTAATATAAGTTTCCTTAATTCCACAAGATCAGCTGCTGTAATTTTTTGTGAATTATTGACGTCCGCAGCAATCAATTTATAAGGTGATTCTAGTTGTTTTATACCTAATATATGTCTTTGTATCAAGACCAAATCTAGGGTTGTGATGCCTTCGCCGTGATCGGTATCCTTAATGGGTTGGAGTTCGTAATTATTATACATAGCTAAATCTGTGAATCCAAACTGACCATCTATATTTGTCATTAGATAATCTTCAGTTTCGCCACCATCAATATTAACCTTTGTATCAGAAATGTTTACCTTTTCTTCTGTGTAAACTTGACCCTTGATATTAACCCGACTTCCTGCCCCACAAATGTTTCCATTATCTTGGACAATGATGTATGTGATTGCTCTTGACTGATTGCCAGCAAGATCTGTCACCCAAAACTCAATTCGTCGTTTGCCAAGACTATCGCAGTTGAAATTCCTAACTTTATCATTGACATTAGCTGAAAAAGAATACTTTAGCTGTGAAGTTGGTGTACAGTTATCTGAACTAGATTTATTAAAATCTTTGGCATTAATGGATGCTTGTCCTGATGGAGGCAGAAGGTTTGTGGCTAATCCATTTAAGGCAACAGCACTTGGTGATTTACAATCTTTAATATTAAAAACCGAAGCACAGGTACTTTTATTCCCACATTTATCTTTGGCTTCCCATGTGATTTTATGTAGACCAATACTATATTTTCTTGTGATGGATGATCCTACACCAGATATATCGGTAGTTCCGTTATTGTCTAAATCAATTTTGTATGACCAAGTTATACTTACTGGCAAACAATCATCTGTACCTATACCATTAAAAGTAACGGTTGCGTCACACCCATTCCCTGTACAAATTATCGTGTCCCTACAAACTTTGGAATTAATGACTGGAGCGACATTATTGGTAATCAAAATGCTTTGGACAAAAGTCCATTTGCCTATACCCGCAGGATTATTGGTTTGGTATTGACACCAATCGATAACAGTCCATGTTCTCTTTATAAATCCACAATTATTTGGATTGGTAAACACCTGATCTTTGTATGTTGCTGCCGCAAGATTGCATTTATCTGTGTTTAATATTGGCTTGCCAGTAATGCTTACATCCGGATCGTTATCATTACAATTATTATAATTTATATTGGCAGATGGCCATGTAATATCATTTACGTCAAATTTATCGACATCTATCACATATATGGTTTGGGTATAGGTCGCCTTATTGCCACCAATATCTGTAATCACAAAATCTCTTTTTATTTCCCCTGTATTACACATTGTGAGTAGGTTTCTCGTTGTCACAGTAACAACTGCCCCAGGACAATTATCTGTAAATACACCATCTTGCCCTGCGATGCCTGTAGGATAAAAAGGATTGCCAGGGTCGTTGATCAATATATTTTGTCTCGACGATCCTTGTGGCACAAAAGTACCAAACGCACTTAGATTATTTACATTAATGCTATATCCACAACTCACACTCACATCAGGAAGACTGCCTAAAATGATATTTGGAGCAAGTCTGTCACGTACTTCTACCAAATTCATACATTCAGTAAAATTACCACGATTATCTGTGACCCTTACGATAATTGTTATTGTATCGTTTACATCATTACAACAAAATTTTACATAATTACCAAAATCGTCAGGCGTGTTTGTACCACAAGTATTCCCCATTCTTCTTACTGTATATGTCAATGGTCCACCGCAATTATCATTTTCCGAAATGACAAAAGAAGATGCGGTCAGCTCTGGCAAGTCACTAATTGATATCACCCTAAAACCTTCGCATACTATATCAGGACCTAAATTATCTATAGAAGTGATTATAGTGTTGCAAGTTGCTGTTAGGCCTACACCGTCAGTTACTGTAAAAGTTATTGCTTGTGTCTGATTGTGTGATGAAGGGATTATTGTTCCTGCGATGGGTGATTGAGTTACCGTTGTGGATGGACAATTATCATTGCTAGTGACCAATGTACTTAAATTTGGAACTACAAGTTGACAAGAATTATTTAATGCTACAGTAATATTACCTGGACATACGATAGAAGGTACCTGATTATCTACAACAGTGACATTAAAACTGCATGATGATGTCCTGCCATTATTATCTGTTACCACAAAGGTATTGGTTGTGATTCCAGTAGGAAATGTGCTGCCACTTGCTAAGCCTGATGTACGAATAGTAGTTATATTTGAACAATTATCCATTCCGACGGGTGTTAAATAGTTTACGACTGCACTACATTTGTTTAAATCTGTGTTTACAGTAATGTTTGCTGGACAATTGATAGAAGGTGTTTGATTGTCAATCACGTTTATGGTAAAGGTACAAGATGCTGTTTGTCCATTACTTGAATTCACCACAAAAGTATTTGTAGTAATGCCTAAAGGGAAGGTACTACCACTTGCTAAACCTGCAATTTGGGTAGTGACAGCACCAGAACAATTATCTATACCTAAAGGTGTGTTATAGTTAACTACAGCATTACATAAGCCAGAAGCTGTATTGACAGTAATATTAGAAGGACAAGTGATGGTTGGTGGTTGACTATCTACAACTGTCACAGTAAAGCTACAAGAAGCTGATGCACCGGAATTATCTGTCACTACAAAAGTATTGGTAGTCACGCCGATAGGAAATATACCACCACTTATTATTCCTACTGTTTGATTTGTTATAGATGATGGACAATTATCAGTACCAACAGGACTTTGATAATTTACTATTGCACTACATAGTCCAGTTGATGTGTTTACAGTGATGTTAGATGGACATGGAATAATAGGAGATTGATTATCTCTTACAACAACTGTTTGAGTACAAGTGGCGGTATTTCCACCGATATCGGTGACTGTCCATATGACGTTATTAGACCCTACTGGAAACTCGGTACTTGGAGTCACTATACTTCCCATAAATGTAGCATTTATAACTTCTACATTACAATTGTCAGTAGTACTTGGATTGCCTAAGACAACATTAGTGGCATTACATTGATTGAGACTATTGTTTACTGTAATAGCAGGAGGACATAATATAGTAGGAGGTAATTGGTCTAAAACTGTGATTGTGGAAACACATGTAGCAGAATTTCCACATTGATCTGTAGCTCTAAGTATAACATCTACTTGTGATGATTCTTGGATGACATCATTACATCCGAAAAATAAAGCAAAGGTTGATGAAAAAACAAGGCTTCCTCCGCAATTGTCAAAACTACCATTATCTAATGAATCCGCAGTGATAATGACTTGACCATTTTCATCTAAATGAACAGTCACGTCTTTGCATATTACAGTCGGCGCTATGGTATCATAAAGAATTAGAATTTGACTGCAGGTGTCAAAATTTCCGTTTGTATCTCCAATTGCATATTTCCTAATAATGGTATCAGGACATGTAAATGAAGTATCAATATCTTCTACCCATTCAAAAGTCACAGTATCGATAGCCGTTTCATCCATAGCTGATCCACCTGCTGCAACATATAATGCATACGAATCATAAGTATCTGTTGGTGTACATAAAGATCGAATAGTATCTGGGCAAGTAAGAACTGGATTTGTGTTATCAAATACAACAACATTCATATTACATGATAATGTATTTTCATAAATGTCTGTAACGGTCCATGTCACAAAAGTTGTACCAAATGGATAGATATCACTTGCATCATCGGTATTATTAAAATCATTAATAATTGATAATAAACCACAATTATCTGAGACATCAGGTTGAGAAATAGAAACGAGTGTATTTCTTCTTCCATTAGAATTATTTCCGATAGAAATGTCATCAGGACAAATGATGATTGGTGAGATTGTGTCTTGTATAAATATGGGTTGGTTACATACTGCATTTGTAGGTGGAATACAATTATCCGTAACAGTCCATAAAATGTTAAAAGTATCAGGTGGGTAAAAACCAATACTTATAGGCCCAATCGTTCCAAGCGGAACCACAATAATAGGACCACCGTCAATACTATAATTAATCGAAGTGATTGTACAAGTAGAAACAGGTAAATCTACAATTATTTCAACCTCACAAGTTTCATCTACGTAAGTAATAATTCCAGGAGGGCAGTTAATAGCTATTCGATGTTGATCAATATCTATCTGCTTTTTTTTCAATAAAGGCAAAGTCTTATCTGCGTTTTGGGAAGCAAATAAAACTGATGCTATACCAGCCACTATGACCAGATATAGGATAAAAATCGGTTTTTGCATATTAAAAAATCGTTTATTCGGGAAATCGGTTACGCTTTTGGGAAAGGACCTTGAATAAATCAATTCTTTAGACCATTATACTTTTATAAAGATCGGGCTACAAAGATAGAGTAAGAATTTTACATATTAAAATTATTTGTAATATATTATTTCAGTAATTTTTTCAATTCTTCCAAAGTATTAGCATTTTCGGGAGATTTATCTTTTCTCCACCTTAGTATTCTAGGAAATCTTACAGCAACTCCTGCCTTATGCCTACTCGATAAAGCCACACCTTCAAAGGCTAATTCGAACACTAATTCAATCTTCACACTGCTCACAGGACCAAATGTTTGTATGGTATTGTTTTTGACAAAAGAAGTTATTTCTTTCATTTCATCATCCGTAAGTCCTGAATATGCTTTGGCAAATGGCATTAACTTTTCTCCTTCCCAAAGGGCAAAAGTAAAATCGGAAAATAAATTTGCCCTTCTACCATGTCCTCGTTGGGCGTAGATCAGTACGGCATCAATTGTAAATGGATTGACTTTCCATTTCCACATTTCTCCTGTGCGCCGACCTGTATGGTAGATGCCATCCTTTTTTTTTAACATCAATCCTTCAGCACCGACCTCTCTTGACTTATTACGCCATTCATATAGCTTATCTAAATCGACAAAGTCCAACTGTGGAGATAAAATAATTTGTTTTTGATCACTTTCACTTACCAAGTTTTCTAAAATCTTCCTTCTTTGATCGAATGGAATCTGCCTTATATCCTTCTGATCAATTTCCAAAATATCATACGCAATGATTTTGACGGACGTGTCTTGTTGTAGTTTTTTGGATACATTTTTTCTACCTATTCTAGTTTGTAGTGACTGGAAATCCATCGGTTTATCATCTTTCCAAGCAATGATTTCTCCATCTATTACAAAGTCATGACCCGCCATTTCAATTTTTTCAAACTCAGGAAACTTATCTGTGATTAATTCTTCACCTCTTGACCATAGAAAGACCTCTCCATTTCGCTTTATGAGCTGCCCTCTGATGCCGTCCCATTTCCACTCTGCTGTCCATTCATCAAGGACTAAAGCTGATAAATCGGTCTCAGAAATCGCATGAGCTAAGTAAAATGGATAAGGTCTCGATAAATCAGCACTTCCTTCTTCGAAACTAAAAAGACTGGACCAACTTACTTTTTCTGGCGACCAGTCTCCCATCAAATGGTGTGCAATGGTATTTTTATCAACATTTAAGGCTTGACCTAAAGCAAGTATAACTATGTTTTTTGACACACCAATTCGGAATCCACCAGTGATTAGTTTATTAAAAATCCACTTCTCAGCTTCATCAAGATTTCGCCACATAAGGAGCACAAAATCTTTCTTTTCTGTCTCTGTTTTGTTTTTTAATCCTTGTATTTGAGTAATACATTCATGCAAACTAAGGTCAAATTTCGAATCTGAAATAGGCAATATCAAAGCAATAGTTTCGGCCAAGTCTCCAACTATATGATAGTTTTGCTCAAATAACCACAAAGGAATGCCTGCTTCTTCCGCACACCATTCTCGAAGTAGCGTGGTATTGACAGTTCTTGGTGGTTTTTTACCTATCAAAAGTGCGATGACCCACAGCTTGTTGAGCTCGTTTGTTTCTTGTATAAAATAAGCAGATAGCAGTGATGATTTCTTCAGACTACTATTGGTCTGACTTAATCCATTGATAAGTGTGGTAAATAATTTCATACATTTTCAGCATTTGTATCTACTTCTTCGTCGCCAGTAAATGCTGTTTTCACGGCCTTGGCGTCATAACCTTGCTCTGAGAGCCACTGCGCAAAGATTTCAGTGTAGCCATGCGTGACAAATACTCTATGAGCTCCCGTATTTTTTATTGCTTCATTGAGTCCTGTCCAATCTGCATGATCCGAAAGTACGAATCCACGCTCTGCATTTCTCCTTCTTTTGATTCCACGAACATTCATCCACCCTGAAACAAAAGCTTCTTCATAATCACCAAATTTTTTAGACCATGCAGAACCAATCGCTGAAGGTGGTGCTATGATGATTGCTCCTTTATATTGATCTGTTTTGGCACCATTCTCTATTTTTGGCGAAGGCGGAATATTAAAACCTTGACTACGCAGCACTTCATTGGTATTTTCAATAGCTCCATGTGCATAAATAGGTCCAATGTCGCTATTTAAATTATGGATAATGCGTTGGGCTTTACCAAGTGAATATGCAGAAATGATACTAGTACGACCTATTTCTCTGTTTGATTGCCACCAATCATTAATTTCCTGATAAACTTGTGCCTGTGGTTTCCATTTAAAAGATGGAAGTCCAAAAGTAGATTCTGTTATAAAGGTATGACATCTTACTGGTTCAAATTGACCTGACAAACCATCATTTTCTATTTTATAATCTCCACTTGCTACCCAAATTTCACCTTTATATGCAAGCCTTATTTGCGCAGAACCTATGATATGTCCAGCAGGATGAAATGATATCTCTACTTGATTGATAGTCATTGATTCGCCGTAGCGAAGCCCTTGTACTTTTATGAATGAACCTAATCTATGTTTGAGTATTGGAACAGAGTCAATGGTAGCCAAATATTGTTTATGACCAGTTCTAGCATGATCAGAGTGGGCATGTGTGATTAATGCTTTATTGACTGGTTTCCAAGGATCGATATACACATCCGCTTGTGGACAGTAGATACCTTTCTCCGTAAAAACCAATAAATCTGCCATGCTTTAAAATCTATTAATATGTGAAGCAACAGTTTTGATCAGTAATAGTTGATTTAGAATGTTTTCTTTCAATTAGCCGAGCAGTTTACCTTCATTTCATTGTACATCTAACCATACAACTCATAGTGCACTTGAGATTTATCGTATCCCATTTTTAAAATGATGTTTTCGACAGCTTCATCAATCATTTGTGACCAACCACAAAGATAAAAATGCCTCATTGGTGAAACTTCTTGGTAGCTTTTCATGTACACATCATGTACGTAACCATGGTGAAAACCATCTAATTTTTCTTTACTTAGAGCTACATCATATGTAAAATTAGAAAATTCGCGTGCCATTTGCTCCATTTCTTCTCTATAGAGTATTCCTGCACTATTTCTAGTTCCAAAAATCAAATGAATTTTACAAAAATCAAGTTGGTGATTTCTCACATGAGCTAGCATACTTCTGAATGGTGCAATGCCTGTACCTGTACAAATCATAATGATTTCGTTCTCTAAATTTTTCGGTAACACAAATCCACCATCGGGTCCTTTAAACTTAAGGGTATCGCCCACTTTTACTTCTTCAAAAAGATATTTCGTACCTACTCCAGCTTCTGTTTTTACGATACAAAACTCAAGTACATGTCCACCATCGGGATGACTAGCTATGGAATAACTTCGCCATCTCTGATTTCGCTTTTCACCTACAGGGAGATCCATCGTTACAAATTGACCAGGTAAAAAATCAAATGCTTCATCACCAACAGATACAAAAAATTGTCTAGTTGTGGGACTCATTTCTTTAATGTCAATCACTCGACCTTCGTACCAATGAACAGGCATCTTTTATTCTATTTTTAAAATAAATTACTTCACATTTATTAAAGGATAATACCTTTCTTTGATCACTTCCATATGATGAATGACATGACCCACGATGGTATATCCAAGACCTATGACAGAAATTGGATTACCTGAACCAATGCCTTGTCTTAACAAATCTTCTGGCTTAAAACTTTTAAACAATTGTATAGTACTCTGACGGACAGTCACAAACTCATCCATCAAATCCTCAAAACTTCGCTCAGATGCGTGTGCTTGTACAGCATATTCATTTTCATCAAATCCAGATAACGGTGTTTGATCGTTTCTCCCAATTCTCAATGCACGATAGGCAAATATCCTTTCTGTATCTATGATATGCTGCATAATATCAGCTATCGTCCATTTTCCAGGTGCATATACTAGATCACCAAGTTGGATGAGTTTGTTTTTTTCTGCATCTAGCAATTCAAAACCATAAACTTCCAAGGCTTTTGGAAGTTCCATATCAGGGACTTGATTGATATATCTTTCGAAATAAACTGGAAGAAAAGGGATATCTTGTTTTGTCATGTTAACTATTTATTCTTTGTTGGCTAGTTGACCGCAGGCAGCATCAATGTCTTTGCCACGGCTTCTTCTCACGGTGACGGTGATGTCTTGGCTTTTGAGATATTTTGCAAAAAGATTTAGTCTGTCTTCATCTGATTTTACAAATGGAGATCCATCGATGGGATTGTATTCTATGATGTTGACCTTTACAGGAAATATTTTACAAAGTTTGGTAAGATTTTTAGCGTCTTCTATACTGTCATTAAAATTCTGGAAAGCTATGTATTCGTAACTGATTTTATTGCCCGTTTTCTGATAAAAATAATCTAGTGATTCCATAAGCACTTCGAGATTATTTTGCTCATTGATTGGCATTATTTCATCTCTTTTAACATCATCTGCAGCATGAAGAGATAGTGCTAAATTAAATTTGACTTCTTCGTCTGCGAGTTTTTTAATCATTTTGGCAATACCTGCTGTACTGACGGTGATTCTTTTGGGTGAAATATTGAGTCCAAATGGTTCGCACAAATATTCTACACTTTTCATAGTGCTAGCATAAGCAAGCAGTGGCTCACCCATTCCCATATATACCACATTTGTCAGTGGGTGACCAAAGGTTTCCATACATTGTTTATTGACCAATACATATTGATCATAAATTTCTGACGGATCGAGATTTCTTAACCTTTTCATCTGTCCAGTGGCACAAAACTTACAAGTGAGACTACAACCTACTTGTGTAGATACACATACCGTATATCGATCATCATCAGGCACAGGAATCAATACAGACTCTATCATATGGCCATCATGTAATACAAAACGGCTTTTGATCGTGCCATCATTACTTTTCTGAACTTTATCCGTTTTTATGGCGCGAATTTCAAAATTTTCATCCAAATATTGTCGAAGTGGTTTAGACAAATTGGTCATTTCTTCAAATGAAAAAGCGGACTTTTGCCACAACCATTCATATATTTGTTTGGCACGAAAAGCTGGCTCTCCTTTGGCAGTGATAACTTCTCTGATTTCATCTAGAGATAGCTTCCGAATATCCATTTTTACAACATCTATCATGATGCAAAGGTAAGGGTAAAAACTAATATTCCAAATGTAGTTTTATTTGCGATCTGAAGGAAGATATAAATTGTTATCCAACTAAGTCCAAATTTAATAACTCAGCACAAACCACATTTGTACATTCTTAATGCTTGTTATAATGTTGGACAGCCGTTATTTGATAAACATTTCATGTATGATGAATCCATTTTAACGTATTTTATCTATCACATTATCTTTTGCCTTATCTGAAGTTATGTATTTTTCTTCGAATCTTTTAAAATCATTTTCATTTAAACCACTTTTAATCAGAGTACTTTTGAAAAAATCGTAATCTGTTTTTACCTGACTATCCGTTTTTAAAATAATTTTTAGCCAATTCCAAACGCTTTCTTTTCCAATTTCTTTTTCCAAAACAGTTAGAAGCATTGGCGCATAAATGTACCTATATGTTTCATCAATATCAGCATTTTTAATTGTTTTTAGCGATCCCGGAATGTATTCTTTTGTTTCATTTAAATATCCATTCAATTTATTTTGATAACTTTCTTCTCCTAAAACTTCTTTTACAGTTTGCAATGCTAAATATTCTGTTAGTCCTTCTAGAAAAAACCAATGTAAATCAGAATTTGGCATAAACACTGTTCCAAAATAATAATGTCCAAGTTCATGAGCAAAATATTCAATATTTGAATTGTCTTTTAATATATTAGTCTTAGGGCGGAAATAACTTTTTACATTATATTGTTCTTGTCCAATGATGGCAATGGTTGGATACGTAACAAACATCCAAGCATTATTTTTAGAAATGGGTGTTGTGTATAAATAAGTTACTGCATTTCCATAAGGCATATTAAGATTATCTTCATAAAACTTAATGATTTTGTCTGTCCAATCTCCTAATACACTTTCTTGGTCATTAGTCAATGATGTATTGATATAATAAGTATTGTTATTTTTGGCAAAGTCAAATACACCAGCAAAAAGTAGCATAGAAATTGGTTGGTCAGACTTAAATCGAGCTTGAGTGCCCTTGACTGGTATCGAACCATTCAGGTAAATGCTTTCGCAATCAGCACAATTTATGGTGAGATCATAAGTTATTTTATTTATCGTAAGTTCATTATCTATGTCATATAAAACTGGATACCAAGCAGCTTGTTCCGATGCCCTAATACTCTTTCCATTAAATGCAATGTTTCCTTTCCAATCACCACGATTACTTGCCCGCAAAGTGTCATTTATGACTGGAAACTTACCCACATAATTTATTTTCATGACGTCCGGCAAAAACCTTCCTTTATTTCCACTGTCAGGTAAAAAATATTGGAAAGCTTCCCATGACTTTTCACTATCATAATATCTAACATTTGCATAGTTAAATTTGTCATCTTTGTCTCTAAAATATCTCAAATTCAAACCTGAATTCAGCCAAATACTATAATTCGTCAATTTTGGTAAGTTTGAATATATTAAATCACATTCAATCGTACCGTTTAGAACTGAAATATACACTTCACCCTGTAAGTGAGGGGTTTGTGCAGCAATCTGCTGATAAAAAACAATAACCAAAATAAATATCGAACTTTTATTAATCATGTTTAGAATCTTATTGGTTTATTTTTAAATTTTAAATCTCCACAACCTATGTTATTAGGAGTTCAAAAATATACTAATTTTACATGAAGTCCAAAAATCATTAAAATATAAATCTAAATTTTTATTTCGGAGACATTCTGCTGTGGGATCCATGTATATTTCGAGTGTATAGATAATGTTTTGGCTAGATATTCTTGCTCAGTTTGTCCGGGTGTGGGTATAAAAATTGCCTTAATGTCCAAATGGGCAATATCCATCACAGTAGTATAACCTGACCTGGCAATGAGTAAGTGACTACTTTGTAGAGCATCTGATATTTGTACAGTATCTGCCAAATCCAAAATGGTACAGGTTTTTGCTACATCTGCTAATCCTAGATTATTGTTTTCAGACCCTCTTATCATTAATACCTTTTTGTCTACCCAATTGGGCAAAAGTTTTATTAATGCATTTTCAAGTTTTGTTCTTTGTGGTTCTGGTCCTGATAACAATATAAAAATGTCCCATTTTATAGGAACTACTTTATTTACTATTCTTGTCAATGGTCCTAAATAAGCTACATTTTTTAAGCGCTTCGATACCGACATTCTTCCTGCCAGCGATCTTTGGTCAGCAAAATCTGGTATCCAACATTGGTCAAACTTATCTATAAAATATCTGTGGAGAGAGCTTGCAATTTTCGAAATGAAGCCTATTGGATGTAAAATGTTTACTTGGTGTGTGATATAATAATTTTTGGTAGTTGGTGTTCTAAATCCAAATCTATTATCTGAAATGATCACAGTTGCTTTAGTTTCTGATACTATGTGTTTTGCTATATTAAGTTCTTTATAATAAGCTTTTGCTATAGTTGGACTTTGCAAAACCATATTCAATGCCATATTGTGATACTGATAGCTAATTCCGTATGAAGGCAACTCATACATTGGTAATTCTGAAAATTCCTTCTTAAGAAGTTTTAATGAAAGTCCATCAGAAGCAATAATTACTTTTGTACCTAATGACAATAAGTAATCTATCAAAGGTATACATCTTGCAGCATGACCAAGTCCCCAATTGAGTGGAGCTACAATGACTATGTCGTCTTTGCTGATAAGCGACGACAAAACTTCTATACCTTCTTTATATAATGATGCCATATGGAAGGTTAAAGTTAATCTGTTTCACATTGTCAGTGAAATTAAATTACGTCAATCTTATTTCGTCGTCCGTTTCATCAAAAAACTTGTATTCGAATAAGTGGAAATTAGCATCACTTTGCATTTTGATCCACTTTTTGTATTTCATCCACCATTTCATCTGCATGCTTGGGAGACCATTTTTTAGGTAAGCATAAACAAATTGGTTTAATTGAAGTCGCAACTTGGTTTGAGGTCTTGAATTTATGATGTATTCAATATCTCGCTGTATGTTGTCAATCACAAGTATGGTCGGATTGACTTTACCTGTTCCTTGACAAGACGGACATAATTCACGGGTATCGATATTAACCTCTGGTCTGCTTCGTTGTCTTGTAATCTGCATCAATCCAAACTTACTCAGAGGCAAGATGGTATGCTGTGCACGATCAGACTCCATAAAGTCTCTCATTTTATTGAACAAACTCACCTTATTCTCAGATGTCTTCATATCAATAAAGTCAATAATCACAAGACCACCTATATCTCTTAGTCTAAGTTGGCGAGCAATCTCTTCTGCTGCTTCAAGATTTACAGCTAGCGCGGCTTCTTCTTGGTCTTTTCTTTGCATTTTGGGACCACTATTCACATCGATGACATGCATCGCTTCCGTATGTTCAATGACAATATACGCACCACTTCCCATCGTAGATGTTTTACCAAATGATGCCTTTATTTGTCTGTTGATATCAAAGTTGTCAAAAATATGCCTACTTCCTCTGTAATGTTGCAGTATCTTGACCCTATCAGGAGCAATGTTACCTAGATAATCTTTGAGACTTTCATACATTTCTTTGTCATCCACAATGATTTTATTAAAATTATCATTTAGGATATCTCTAAGGATAGATGAAGTTTTGTCTATTTCGCTTAATATCTTATCGGGCGTCTTGGTTTGTTTGAGCTGACTGAAGATGGTTTTCCATTTGTCTTCAAGTTCTCTGATGTCATTATGTAAATCAGCTACTTTTTTACCTTCAGCTGCGGTCCGTACGATCACACCAAAGTTTTTTGGCTTTATACTTTCTACCAATACTTTTAGTCGTTTTCTTTCTTCAGCAGATGCTATTTTTTTTGAAACTGCTACAATCTCCGAAAAAGGCGTCAATACCACATATCTTCCTGGTAACGTGATCTCACAACTCAATCGTGGTCCTTTGGTAGAGATAGGTTCTTTCAACACTTGAACCAAAACGTGGGTATTTTTATCAAATACTTGATCAATTTTGCCCGTTTTGGGATTGTCAGGCTCCATCTGGAAATTTTCTAATAGCGGACTATTATAGTTTCCATACATGACAGCATTGGTATATTTGATAAGTGATTTTATCTGAGGACCTAGGTCTGTGTAATGCAAAAAAGCATCTTTACGGTGTCCTATATCTATAAACCCAGCATTGAGACCTGGCATTAGCTTTTTAGCACTTCCCAAAAAGATATCTCCAACTGTAGAGTTGTTGTTTGTCTTTTGGCGATGTATTTCCACCAATTTAGACCCTTCTACCAATGCAATTTCTACATCGGTTGGAGTCGATTTTATGATCAATTCTTTATCCAAAATAAAGTCTTTATTTGTTCAAACTTATTATGCAAAAAAGATCAACCGTATTTTTACTTTCTTAAGAGATTGTCTCAACTACTTTTATCCATTGTCTTTACAAAACCAATTCAGAATCATATTATTGATTCACATAATAATTATATTACTCAATATAAAATAAAGGAATACAACAAAAAAGGAATTGAAAATAATGTTAAAAGGTTTGACATTCTGACACTTATACAATTAGATGCTTAGATGACTATGCAATCTTTTGATTAAGTATTATTACAGATTTTCAGACTAATTCTATTTTTATTTTACTACTACCTATATCATCTGACACAAATAAATGACAAATTTGTATTGGTAATAAAATAGACGCTGAAAAAATAAGGATAGGGTGTGTATATATATATATGATACGTAACTGCTAAAAGTTTTTTAATACTTTTAGTATTCTTTAGTTTGTTGTCTTGATTTGAGCCTTATAAATGTTTGTTACACACGAACTACCTAATAATGTAAGAAAGTGCCGGACCAAATGAATGGTCCGGCTACAGACTGTCTTATACTTAAAAGAAAACTCAACTACAAAAATTAATCAAATAACATTTGTAATCTATTTCTTTTGACTACATATTATCTGTTCTTTTTCTTATGTCTGTTTTTTCTTAATCTTTTTTTACGTTTGTGCGTCGATATCTTATGACGTTTTCTTTTTTTACCGCAAGGCATATTTCAATATTTTTAAAAGTAAATTAATTAACACATTTATTACTATACTCATCTGCTTTTGAAGCATTACCTATATTTTTATAGGCAGTTGCTAATAGGCAAATGGTTGTTTGGTTTTCTGGTTCTAGACCAATTGCTGTCTCCAATCTTTCTAAAGCGCGTTCATTTTGATTGGTTTGAATAGCCAATTTACCTAATTGGTTTAGTACAGATACATTTTCAGGGTTATTAGTATTGAGTTCTCTGAGCATCAATATTCCTTGCATAGGATTATCTTGGACGGGATTGTCTACGTAACATATAGCTAAATTAATTCTGTACTCGATATTCTCTGGGGCTATCGAAATAGCTTTTTCAAAGGCTTTAATTGCTCTCTTCGAACAAAAGTCCTTGACCTTTGGGTCTTCAGAATTTTTAACACATATTGCATATGTAGTACCTGCAATAGACCAAGATTCATCCGTCTTGAGCATATTGGCAATATCTTCCGCATAAGAGCCCGAAATAGCAGGAAATCCAAATTCATACCATGTACCTGATAGTGACTTAATTCTCTCAATCAGCGCAGTTGTGTCTTTGGAAGATTTCTCTACATCTAGATTTATGGCTTCGATGATACTTTTTTGCTGAGCATCAAGCGTTGCCATGGCATCCTTCAGAAGATTATTGATACCAGTGGATTCAATATTAAGAGACCTTGACTTTTCTAGGTCTTTTGTTTTTTGTGGAATGATATCAAAACCAAAATATAGTATTAAAAAAAGTAAGAGTCCTCCTACCAACAACAATATTTGATTTCTATTCATGACACTTTTATTTTAATTAATCATCGTCACCATCATCTTCTGGCAATGAATCTACATTCGCTTTCACTTGGTCTACAAAAACCTTAGCTGGTTTGAAAGATGGAATGAAGTGTTCAGGAATTTCGATTGACTTATTTTTCTTAATATGTCTTCCTATTTTTTTAGCTCTTTTTTTAATTACAAAAGAACCAAAGCCTCTTACATATACATTTTCACCTTCAGAGAGTGAATTCTTAACTTCCTTAAAAAACATTTCCAATGTCACTAAAACATCTACCTTCGGAACACCTGTTTTTTCGGTTATTATATTGACTAAATCTGCTTTACGCATATCGATGATATTTTAAATTTCTATGATTAAATGGTGCGATTACTTAAAAAGTGGCCCAAATTTCGTAAAATATTGGAATTAAGAAAATTATTTTCGTCTTTTTTAACAGAATTTGTAAAAAAACCTTGATTTAAGTCATTCATTTACAATATATTAATCAAAAGACCAATATTATGAAAGAAAATATTAGGTTTTTGCTGCTATATTTGTCCGATCAAAAATAATTTTATGATTTTATCAATGACAGGATTTGGCCACAGTAAAACTGAAATAAATGGCAAGATTATAAGAGTGGAAATTAAATCCCTCAATGCAAGAACAACTGAAATAAGATGTAAGTTGCCGAATAGCTACAGAGACCGAGAGATGGACTTGCGAAAAAGAGTCATCGATAAGTTGCAAAGAGGCAAATTAGACCTTACTATTACCTTAGATGGTTTTTCTGATGAAGAGAATGCATTTATAAATGCTGACGCTTTCAGAAAATATTATAGAGAGTTAAATGCTCTAAGACAAGAACTTAATATCACCGAAGGCGACATCCTCCAGTCTATCCTACGCGTGCCGAATGTGATAGGTCAAAATGAAGAACTAGCAGATGACGAAGAATGGTCAATAGTAGAGAAAACTGTTGACGAAGCTTTGGTCTCAATTAATAAATTCAGAATTGACGAAGGTCTAGTACTTAAACAAGACCTTGTGGAACGTATAAAGCAAATAGAAAACCACTTAAAATCTATAGAGCCATACGAAGCCGTAAGACTAGATAGAATCAAGGATAAACTCAAAAAAAATATGGAGGAGTTTGCATTAAAACAAAATGTGGACCAGAACCGTTATGAGCAAGAAATCTTATATTATATCGAAAAACTTGATATCAATGAAGAGAAAGTAAGACTTTCACAGCATTGTGTGTACTTTATCGAAGAGCTCGACCACAAAGATGATCAAAAAGGTAGAAAACTATCATTTATTGCTCAAGAAATAGGTAGGGAAATCAATACCATTGGCGCCAAAGCCCAAGATTCAGATATACAGCAATTTGTCGTTATGATGAAAGATGAGTTAGAAAAATTAAAGGAACAATTGGCAAATATTTTATAACAACAATTATGTCAGACAAGATATTTGAAGGCAAGATGTTTATTTTTACTGCGCCTTCAGGAGCGGGCAAAACGACTATAGTCAGGCATTTGCTAGATAAATACAATTTTTTAGATTTTTCCATTTCCGCCACCACTAGAAACAAACGTCCACACGAACAAGATAAAGTAGATTATTACTTTATGTCTGTAGATGAGTTTACAGAAAATGCAGCAAATGGTGCTTTTATTGAGTGGGAGGAAGTGTATGAAAATCAGTTTTATGGTACTTTAAAGTCGGAAGTAGAACGTATTTGGTCTAATAATAAACACTTAGTATTTGACATCGACGTAAGAGGAGCGCAAAACATTAAGCGTTTTTTTGGAGATAAATGTATGTCTGTTTTTGTACGCCCTCCATCTGTAGATGTTTTGATAGATAGATTGGTCAAAAGAAATACTGAAACGCCCGAAAGCTTACAAAAAAGGATAAGTAAGGTAAGAAGAGAGATGGAATACGAAAACTCTTTTGATATGGTACTTGTTAATGACTTACTTGAGGTTTCGTTTGTAGAATCGGAACATATCGTAAAGACATTTATAGAAGGAGTGGCCTAATACAATGACTGACAAAAATAAGATATATACTGCTGTGACTGAAATGATAAGTATCAGTGTAAAGCCAAGATATGAGGTAGACGAATCAAACCCTGCTATTGGAAAATTTATTTACTCCTACCAGGTCACCATTGAAAACAATAGCTTTGTGAAAGTAAAGTTATTATCAAGGCATTGGCATATTATTGATTCTATTCAAATTAGACGTGAAGTAAAGGGTGAAGGTGTCATCGGAAAACAACCCATTCTAGCCCCAGGTGGTATTTTCCAATATGTATCATGGTGTCCCTTGAATAGCCCAATAGGAAAAATGTATGGTAGTTACACTTTCGAAAGATTGGAAGACAAATCAACTTTTGAGGTAACAGTCCCAGAGTTTCTGTTAATATCTGATTTTAAGTTGAATTAAGAATGTTAGTATAAAATGACTAACGAATCAATGATTTTGGTCGAAATTTAGAAGGAATATGTCGTTAATGTTAGGTTAATGTAGTCTTTTATGCAACAATAACATTACTTTAGTACGTTTATGTGTATGAAGTTTTATTTTCATTTGAATATGATTAAATATAGTTTTCTTTTCTTGGCAGTTATTGGTGCATCAGTGAGTACTTCTGCACAGTTGGATACCGTAAGGCTGACCAATCCTAGTTTTGAAGATAATCCGAAACGAGGTGGAGAGTCCATTACAGGTATTGCAGGATGGTTCGATTGTGGTAAAATAAATTTTCCAATAGAATCTCCTCCTGATATCCACCCTAATGGGTTCTGGGAAAACAATCTACCCGCTTCGGATAAAAAAACTTATCTTGGAATGGTCGTTAGAGATAATGGCACGTATGAATCTGTTTCTCAAAGATTAAATTCAGAATTAATCGCAGGAAAATGTTATAAATTCTCCATTAATTTGGCTAGAGCAGGAAGGTACATTAGTGCTACGAGAAGTGATGGCAAAGAAGCCAATTATAACACTCCTGTGGTATTAAGAATATATGGTGGTTCAGGTTACTGTAATGAAAGAGAACTTTTAGCTGAATCTGACCCTGTATCTAACGATAGTTGGCAAATTAATACATTCGAATTTAGACCAAAGTCTAATATTAGATCAATTACATTCCAAGCCTTTTACAAAACACCCGTGCTAATGCCTTACAATGGTAACATATTAGTTGACGGTGGATCAGAAATAGTTCGTATTGCATGTCCTGGTGAACCACCTCTTTATGTAGACAATAATTCTAAACTTCCTCCACACAAACGTAAAAAAAATCAAAATACGCCTAAGGATACTAAAAAAGCAGATACAATTATAGCCGCTAATAACAAGAAGTCATTTAAACCTAGAATACTCCAAGAATTAAATACAACTAGCCTTAAAACTGGGCAAATTATTGAGATAAAAAAATTGGAGTTTAAAGCAGATGCGTCTGATATTGATAAAAATTCACACGAAGTGCTTGACGAATTATATGGATTCTTAAGCACAAACCCAAGTGTGATGATAGAAATAGGCGGTCATACCAATAGTACACCTACTGACGACTATTGTGATCGACTTAGCACAGCAAGGGCTAGAGCAGTTGCGGAGTACCTTGTAAATAAAGGTGTCGAACCTAATAAAGTTCAGTTCAAAGGCTATGGTAAGAAAAAACCAATAGCAGATAATCGTACATCATCGGGTCGACAGAAAAATCAAAGGGTAGAAATAAAGATTCTAAGTCTTAATTCATAAGGTAATATCTGATTTACACAAGTAACTTTCAAGTTGCTTATATCTTTCGCCCGATAAGGTCTTTTACCGCATCACCTGAATTGTTAAAGTTAAATATAAAACCTGTAGATGGTAGTCTTTCAGAGATTACCCTATTAGAATTAAGTATGACATTTGCCATCTCTCCTAACGCAATTCTTAGTGCAAATGTAGGAGCAGACAAAAGTAATCCGAATATATTCAGTTTTTCTTTTATCGAAGCCATCATGTTTTTATTGGTTACTTCATTTGGCGCTACAGCATTAAAAATTCCAGAAAAAGCTTCAGACTCCATAGATGATAAAATCAGTCTCACTAAATCTTCTATGTGTATCCAAGGATAGTATTGATCACCTGAGCCAAAGTAGTTTAAAATACCAATGTTTTTTGTCATCAACATCTTAGGAAGCGCTCCGCCCAAAGTGCTTAGCACAATTCCAATCCTTAATGTAACTTTTCTATCACACAGTTTAGCAGCATCATCAGCAGATTTTTCCCATGCCACACAACATTCAGACATAAATTCATTTCCCGCTATAGACGATTCAGTAAGTACTTCATTGCCACGATGACCATAATATCCTACTGCTGATGCTGAAATGTATACTTTTGGTTTTTTATCTTGTTTAAAAATAAAGCATTTTAAGGTTTTTGCACTATTGACCCTACTCAAGACTAGCTCATTTTTTCTTTTTTCTGTCCATCTTTGGTCAGCAATACCTGCACCAGCCAAATTAATGATATAATCTGGCTCATGACACTTTTCAATTGTTCCATCAAAAGGTGACCAAGTGACATATTTTATGTGGTCTGCATGACTTTTTCTTGCTGACCTAGAAAGTAATATGATATTATACTTTGATGAATCGATTGCTTTTACCAGCGCATTACCTACCAAGCCTGTGCCACCAGCTATGAGTATGGTTTCTTTATCTTTGATTATCATATTACTCAATTATTTTTAAAGCTATTTATAAATGGTGAAATTGGATGGCTGAGAAGCCGAAGTTCCTGAATTAATAAAGAAAATTAAACCTGAATCCGGTCAAATTCCCATATAAATCTAAAACTTTTCTAATAAGTATTTTTGCAGAACAACAAAAACGTGCTTCTGTTGCACTTTTTTATCAAGTAATTTATGTTATATTTTTAACTAGAAGTATAATAAGCATACTATTGTCTAAAATTATTTATATTTTTGTAATTATAAAACAGTTGTCGGTTATGAGTAGGATCCCATTTGCACTTATTTACGTACTTTTTATAGGTCTGCTTTCATGTAAAAATGAGCGAAAACTTGAAGATACCACTATTAATATTAGATTAAAGAAAGATCCTGAAAGAATAAATCCACTATTATTCCCTAATCCTACAGCCCGCGAAGTATATCAATATTTGCATTTGCCACTAGCAGATTTTGATCCCGCAACCTTGGAGTTGAGTCCAATACTTATCAAATCCATTCCTAAGCCCATTGCTATAGATACAGGAATGTACAAAGGTGGTCTTTCATTTAATATTGAAATTTTAGATGCCGCAAAGTGGGATAATGGCAGCCCAATCACAGCAGAAGATTATGTTTTTACAATTAAAGCGATAAACCTCCCGCTGACCAATGCTGCCAAATATAGGGATTATACCCAAAACATTACTGATGTAATTGTCGATAAAACAAATCCTAAAAAATTTACGGTAGTTTTCGCCAAAGATTATATGCTAGCCCTCGTAACAGCTGTAAACATAGAGATATATCCCAAGTATTATTATGATCCAAATAGTGCACTCGATACTTACAAAGTTACAGATTTTGTGCAAGAAAATAAGACCGAGTTAGAAGCTGATAGTACCTTATCAAAATTTGCAGCCGCTTTTAATGGGAATGACTTCTCTCGTGAAAAATTAAGCGGTAGTGGACCATATGCTATCCAAAGTTGGGTTGCCGATCAAAGCATTATCTTAGTTAAAAAAGAAGATTATTGGGCTCAAGATTTGGATATACCTTTATTGGCTCAAGGCCCTGATAAAATGGTTTTTCATATTATACCAGACGAGTTAAGTGCCGTTACTCAACTGAAGGCAGGGACGATTGACGTGATTAATGAAATTTCTGCTGAAAACTACCAAGAATTGAGCAAAGACCCATCATTGATCGATAAGTTTAGCTTTTACCATCCCGCATTGATGAAACATTATCTGATCAACATGAATAATGGCAACCCAAAACTTTCAGATAAAAACGTGAGAAAAGCAATAGCACACCTACTAGAAGTCGATAATGTAATCGCCAATATAGAAAAAGGTATGGCTGTAAGAGTAGTAGGTCCTATCCATCCTGTCAAAAAAACACATAACAAGTCCTTGTCTCCAATTGCTTTTGATATTCCTGCTGCAGAGAAGCTACTCTCAGAAGCAGGTTGGAAAGACACAAATGGCAATGGTACCATTGATAAAAACATAGAAGGAAAAACCACAGAAATGGAACTTGAAATTCTAATATCTGGTCAAGAACTTGGCAAACAATTGGCCTTAATCCTCCAGCAAAACGCGGCTAAAGTCGGTATAAAAATCAATATTACACAAAAAGAATTCAAACAGATACGTGCTGAAAATCTGAAAACAAGAAATTATGATTTGGTGCCGACTATTATCTCGCAAGATGTACAAGCATGGGATGATTTGAAGAACGATTGGCACTCAAGTAATGATACACCTGATGGTTCAAATTATAATTCATACAAAAATACAGAGGTTGACAGATTGCTCGATAAAATATTAGCTACTAAAGATAATGGTGAACGCATAAAACTCTATCAAGATATCCAAGAAAAAATATATAATGATCATCCTGCAATCTTCCTATATGCACCTGAAGAAAAAATAGTAGTTAGCAAAAAATGGATTTCGTCTTCCACCGTAAAACGACCAGGATACATGGCGAATACTTTCAAACTTAGCAAAAATGCAGTAGGTTCACCAAACTAAAATATTTACCATTTATAAAATGATATGTGGTTTTATGTCGTCAAAAAAGTATTGCTAATTATTCCTACTGTCATTTTAGTGATGGTATTAGCTTTTTTTTTGAGCAAATTAACGCCAAGTGACGCAGCTGAATCTTTGATGAACTTACAAGGTGTGCTACCTCAAAATAGTAACTCAAAACAAGTTTACGAAAACAATTACAAACAGTTAAATCTAGATAAACCCGTTTTTTATCTAAGTGTACAACCTGATTTTTACCCAGATAATATCAATGCCTTAATTTCGCATACAAAAAGGAAAGAAGTGGAAACTTTTTTGAAACAGAAGTATGCCTTTGAACAAATAGTTCGATATCAACAAGATAGAGATATTTTTATAAACTCTCTACCCAAAACTCAAAATGACACCACGTATTCGAGCGAAACAAAAACTAAAATTGAAGCATGTAAAAAACTACTATTTACTACTTCTATTGATGAAATACAAAATATAATAAAAAGTATATCTGATGTTCCTGCAATTACTTCAAATGATTCGTTTATTGCACTAAAAGCTTCTATGCAAGAGCTAAAAAGTGCAAAAACACAGCGTTATTTACCAAAATTAGTCTGGCATGGAACCAACAACCAGTTTCACCTATGGGTATCAGGAATCTTTACAGGAAATATGGGCGTTTCTATTAAAGACGGTAGAAACGTAGCGGACAAAATCGGTCCAGCTATAAAATGGACCATGTTATTGCTTATTCTAAATCTGATATTCACCTTCTTGATTGCCGTACCTATAGGTGTGTACAGTGGGTATAAAAAAAATAGTTTTTTTGATAGCTTTAGCAATTTATTTTGGTTGATGTTATATTCAATGCCTGTTTTTTGGATTGCTTCGATGCTGATAATTTACTTTACTTCCGATACTTACGCGGCTTGGCTCAATATTTTTCCTCCACCTGGTAGTTGGGTGATGACAGAAGATATGGGCCTTTTAGAGATGGTAGGACGATTTTCTGGACAATTGGTGCTGCCTATTATTTGTCTTGTTGCAAACGATATAGCGTATTTAAGCAGATTGACTAGAAATAATATCATTTTTCAACAAATGAAAGGTTTTGTTACAATGGCTAAGGCAAAAGGTCTGGATGATCGCAAAATACTGACAAGACATGTGCTACCGAATGCATTGATACCCATTATTACGATCATAGCTGGTAGTATTCCTGCTGGACTGTCAGGTTCATTAATAATTGAAGTGATTTTCAATATTCCAGGAATGGGCAGACTGATGTTCGACAGTATTTATAGTTCTGACTGGAATGTTGTATTTGGCATTTTGATTATAATAACTATTTTCACCATCATATTTTTGTTACTCGCAGACTTGCTTTATGGATGGTTAAACCCCAAAATAAAGCTGGCATAATGAGTTACAAGATTACTAAATATATCCTTTTGTTTTTTTTATTAATGGCCTTGCTTTCGCCAATTATAGTCGGTGAAAGACCATTGATATGTAAATCTGAAAGTGGATTTAGTTTTCCATTTGTTTCTCAGAGTCACCTAAAAGACCATTTCAACAAAAACGCTTGGTGTGTCTTACCACTCATACCTTATGGGCCAAGTACAATGGACCCTGCTGCCCAACAAGGTGTAAAACCTTTGTATTGTCCTGAAGGGAAATCAATAAAATTTACCCATTGGTTGGGTACAGATAGATTGGGTAGAGATGTATTGGCTGGCATTGTATATGGAACGGCTACTGCATTTAAGATTGGTTTTTTCTCAATCTTTTTATCTTTTTTAATCGGAGTCACTTTAGGTATGTCAGCTGCTTATTTTGGAGATGACTTATGGCGTCTTAATCTAATGCAATGGGTATTTGGATGTTTGGTTTTGCTAATATCTAGCTATTATCTATGGTATGAGTTTTTGATATTTAGTGTGGATGTGTTTAGCTTTATCATTTATTTTTTAATAATTGTTGCTGGTATTTTTGTCATCAATAGATATCTTTTCAATCGTACAAATGCCAAAAGATTTGCTATTCCATTAGATACCTTAGTCATGAAACTTGTTGAGATCAGAAAGTCAATCCCAGGATTATTTCTGATCTTATCTTTGATTATGCTTTTTCCCAAACCTTCGTTATGGAATATTGTGATCGTAATATCATTGATGATGTGGACTGATTTTGCACGATTTGCCAGAGCAGAGACCTTGGCTGTTAAGGGAGAGACATACATACAGAGTGCAAGAGTTTTAGGTTATAACAGCCTTAGGATACTGTTTATCCATATACTACCGAATATATTGCCGACTTTGTTAGTAGTCATTTGTTTTAACATTAGTAGTGCCATTATTCTTGAGTCTTCACTTTCGTTTCTGGGTATAGGATTGCCTGTAGAAGAAATATCATGGGGAAAACTTCTAGCTGAAGGTCGTAACATGAAACTATGGTGGTTGGTAGTATTTCCTGGTTTTGCTATTTTTGCAGTTGTATTATGTTTGAATATATTGGCTACACATTTTCAGAATATTGGACCTAAAAATAATTTATAATGAAAAAACGCTATTTGTGAAATTGCCTAAATCAAAAACAAAGCGTATTCTATTGTGGGCACTCGCAGTACTATTTTTGGCATTTCTGATCATACCCTTACCGAATATAAAACCTAGTTATAGCAAGATACTCTACAGTAAAGAAGGTATATTATTGTCCGCTACCATATCTCCTGAGCAACAATGGTGTTTCCCAATGGATGAAGAAATACCCCAAAAACTGACAGATTGTATCATCACTTATGAAGACGAATATTTTTCTTACCATCCTGGTATAAACCCTATAGCCATCACAAAAGCTATGATTGAAAATATCAAAGCTGGTAAGACCGTTCGTGGTGCAAGTACCATTCCTATGCAAGTAATGAGAATGAAAAACAAACATGCACATCGCAATTGGTACAACAAGATTAAGGAAACAATAGGAGCTATCAAATATAGTTTGACACATAGAGATAAAACCATCCTGAGAGAATGGTGCGAGATTGCTCCTTTTGGTGGGAATACCATTGGAATAAAAGCTGCTTCCCTAAGATATTTTGGTAGGTCTGTAGATAAATTGTCCTGGTCAGAGTATGCACTTCTAGCAGTCATGCCTAATGGTCCATCATCTGCCAATCTTACAAAAAACAGACACATCCTTCAACAAAAGCGTGATTTTTTACTTAAAAAACTTCACGGAAAAGGCCACTTTGATGCATCTGAATTAGAATTATATCTTGGCGAAGAATTGCCCATAGAAACCAAAGCTATTCCACAAAATGCTTACCACGCATTGCTCTTTTTGGCAAAAAAACATCCGCATCAGTTTGTCTTTAGATCTACCATACCTTTTGATATTCAGATCAGACTAGAAGAATTAATGGAAAGAGAATCATCTTTTCTCAAACTTGATGACATCAGAAATATAGCAGCCGTGGTTATTGACGTAAAAACCAATCAGCTGATTGCCTATCAAGGAAATGTAATCGCATCAAATGGCAAATTTTCATACGTCGATGTAGCCCAAGCGCCAAGAAGTTATGGTAGTTTACTCAAACCACTGCTGTATGCCCATACATTAGAAACAGCCCAATTACTACCTAATGAATTCGTAGCCGATATACCCACGTCTATCGGCGACTTTCAACCAGAAAATTTTGATAAAAAATATCGTGGAGCAGTTCCTTTTGAAGAAATGCTGATCCAATCTCTCAATGTTCCTTCTGTCAGGGTGCTCAATACCGTAGGTATGCAAAGTTTTTATGACTTGGTCAAACAAGTCGATATCGCTTATCTCAATAAAGGCGCTGATTACTATGGTCTCAGTATCATCTTGGGTGGAGGCGAATCTTCTCTGTGGGACCTTGGTAGAATATACAAAGGTTTAGCACAAAATTATCGTGGCGAACTCGACCCATTCAGACCTACCCAATATCTTATTAATGACCCTAATATAGAAAGTAAAAGTAAGTTTAGTTTTTCAGCAGGCACAATGGATCATCTAGTCAAAGCTATGTCTGACCTCACTCGCCCACGCGAAGAAAAGTCATGGCAAATGTACGGCACCGACTACAAAATAGCATGGAAAACAGGCACGAGTTATGGACACAAAGATGCTTGGGCCATAGGTTTTAATGGTAAATATATGGTTGCCATATGGGTGGGAAATGAAGGTGGTGAAGGTAGATTTGATCTCACAGGTATTACAAAAGCGGCACCTGTAATGTTTAAAGTCTTTAATCTACTACCTGACAATCAGTGGTTTGAAACGAAACCACAATACGCAAAAAAAGAAATCATCACCGTTTGTAAAGAATCAGGAAAAATTGCTGGTCCTCTATGCAAAAAAACACATAAAATAACTACCGATCGCACATCCTACAAATACCAACCATGCCAATATCATCAAGAAATAATGGTTAATCAAGATGGTCTCATTGTCTCCGAGAATTGCAAAACTACGACCATCATAAAAGACACAATCTTTGTTTTACCTTCCTACATGGAATACTATTACAAAAATGCCAACATGAACTACAAAGGACTGCCAGCTCAAGATCCATCTTGTCCTTCGGCATCATCTGCCTGTAAGATCATTTATCCGTATGATGGCCTAAAAATATTTCTCCCAAAAGAAAGCGTAGACAAACAAAACGACCTAATCGCCAAAGCATATCACCGTGAAAAAGGCGCAAAACTTTATTGGTTTCTTGATGAAGATTATAAAACCGAAACCACAATATCACCTCATGATTGCCTGCTAAAAATTAGTATTGGCAAACATACACTAACCATCACCGACCAATGGGGCAATAAAGACAAAATATCTTTTGAGATATTGAATAAGGAATAATTTGAAATCAACTTTCAACCTTATTGTCGGAATTAAATTATGTCGCTTTAATAACACAATTTTGCCCCTAATACAATAAAGGGTAAAAGTTAAAAACAATTTAGTTTAAGAAAAATAGACTAAATCTTTTAGCTTCTTGGAACTGTACTAGCATTTAAATATTCTACTTAAAAAATATTCAAAACCTTCTTTAAAACCGATTATAAAAACTATCTTTATACCAAGTTCTAGGATTGAAAACCAATGCTGGTGCACGTTTACTACTTGAATTAAATATTAGCATTTTCTTGTAAAAACTACCAAATTCAACAAAAATAGCACAAGGGTTGTCCCGACGTTGTCCCAAGATTGTGCCATGGTTGTCCCGACCTTGGCTCGACCAAGCTCCATAGATGCTAGCATGATGTTCCCACCAAGCTCCGTTTACACTACCATGAAATACCCATAATATGAACACGTACAATTAATCAGAACATCAGCAAACAAAAAGCGTAAAGCCATAAAACCAAATCTGTACTTTATAAAAATCTCCCATTCTTTCCGTAATTTCGCACTTCAAAAAATTGAATTTCATGAAACGCAAAATAATACCAAGGCAAATACCTACAAAAGACCTTCACCAATATATCATCGGAGCAGTAGCACCTAGGCCCATTGCCTTTGTAAGTACGCTCGATGAAAATGGCATCCAAAACTTGGCTCCATATAGCTTTTTTAATGCATTCTCATCCAATCCACCAATAGTAGTTTTTTCGTCCAATAGACGAGTCTCTGACAATACCACCAAAGATACACTCCACAATGTAAGAGTCAGCAAGGAGTGTGTGGTCAATGTTGTACCCTATTCCATCGTACGTCAGATGTCATTGGCATCCGTAGAGTTTCCGTCAGAAGTTAGCGAATTTGGTAAAGTAGGACTCACACCTGAGCCATCAGAAACCGTGTCGGCACCAAGAGTATTAGAGTCTCCTATCAATATGGAATGTAGAGTAAAAGACATCATCGAACTAGGCGAACATGGTGGTGCTGGACATCTCATCATCTGCGAAGTGACAATGATTGCAGTATCTGAGTCTGTAATTAACGGAGATCGACTAGATCCACACAAACTAGATCTGATGGGCCGTATGGGACGCAATTATTATGTCCGTGCAAGTGGTGATGCTGTAATGGAAATATACCAATCCGTGACAGAGATTCCTCTTGGATTCGACGGTTTGCCTCAGACTATCAGAGAAAGTAAGATCCTTACGGGAAATGAAATTGCAGCTTTGGCTTCTTTGACAAAAATACCAGAACTTTCGGAAACAGAACTTTCTATAGATGATGTGAATGATATTTCTGAAAGCGAAAAACATCAAATGGCATCTAGATTAATTTCAGAAGGAAAAATTAAAGATGCTTTATATCTTTTGACAAATTAAAGAATAAAATAGTTGACCTATGCCATTCAAGTAAAAATTTGAAGTATTTAAATCTATTTATCAAAAAAGAAAGACTCAGTCCATTTTTCAATTAACATTAAAACACAAAACTAATGAGTAAAAAGTATTTATTATTAGCCATCCTTATGACGTTGTCCATTTTTGTACAAGCACAATCTAAGAGAAAGAAATCAAAACAAAAAGCAACTTATGCCATTGGAATTTCAGGTGGATATTTTTCCCATGGAAAAATGTTTGAAAATTCAGAAAATGATTTCACAGGTTTAAGTACATTTGAGGTCGAAATAGAAAAGTTCTTTAAGGCTCGAAAGTCAGGATTTAGTATCACTTATTTGTCTCGAAAATCAGAATATAAACCATCTATTTATATTGTGGATGAGTCTAGATCTGCACTTATGATAAATTACAATCTGATGTACAATATTGTAAAAAGTGAAAATAA
>JBGSOH010000116.1:0-14603 GCA_041739205.1 Saprospiraceae bacterium | reverse complement strand
AATCGAATTGCACATGGTAAATTTATCATCGATGATGTCATGTATAAATTAGCAAGAAATAATCCACCTCACCATCTACATGGTGGAAATATCGGTTTTGACAAAAAAATATGGGACTACCGGATCATAGAAAATTCGGACAATATAACCATTCTTCTTAGTACCGAAAGTCTTCATCTAGAAGAAGGTTTCCCTGGAAATTTAAAGATTCAAGTTTCTTACACATTTGATAATGAAGGGCGATTGACAATTGAATATGAAGCTTCTTCAGATCAACTGACGCATATAAACCTAACCAATCATTGTTACTTCAATCTAAGTGGCGTAAGTGAAGATACTATTTTAGATCATCACCTACAAATAAACTCTGATAGTATCACAGAAACGGATGACATGCTCATTCCTACAGGAAAAATCGTTAGCATTAAAGCATCTAACCTTGATTTTTCAGAAATGACAGAGATCGGCTTGCGCATCAAAAATGATGACCCAAATCTTAATAAAGCAAATGGTTATGACCATAATTATGTTATAAATGGTCAAATAAATTCAGTAGCAGCCACTGCTCAGCATCCAACTACTGGTAGAAGGTTAAAAGTATTCACTACAGAACCTGGCATACAGCTATACACAGGAAATTGGCTTAATGATGTAAATGGAAAACATGGACAATACCAAAATTACTCAGGGTTTTGCTTAGAAACTCAACACTATCCTGACTCACCCAATCATCCAAATTTTCCATCTACTCTGCTCAAACCAAATGAAACTTATAGATCAAAAACTATTTACAAAATAGATCTTGTATCTTAAGTTAAATAAATAATATCAAACTCAGAGTTGGTAAAATCAATATTTTTCCGAGTTTATTATTGATACTAATCAATTAATATACAATAACTTAACTATCTTACAACCACTCCTGATGCCATAAACTTTAATTCCGTTTTTGGTTCAGTGATTTTTGCAATCTCTTCAGCAGACAAGCCTTCATCTTCGGCAAAATGCTTAAGATCATCCACAGATGTCACTTCTCTATACGCTTTACCTTGAAGCGTTACATTTTTGCCAGCAAGATCCTTAGGCATAAAAAAACCGTAATCTTTAAATTGGACAAAAAGCTCTGTTTTAGTAGTGTCTTGTGCCGAAACTAAATCCATCCAACATCCTTTTGTCTGACAAACTGCGGACACTGTACCATTGACTTTAGTTTCAATAGAATCTGCACTAGCCATCTGAGATAAAAGACTCTCAAAGCTAATCGCTCCTGTGGTGTCGATAGTCTCACCGAAGTGAATTCCATCCTCTTTTCCTTCTGCCGTCTCAGTATTTGCATTTTTGCAAGAAAACATTCCAACACAAATAATAAAAATAAATAATGTTAACCTTGTCATAAAATAAGATTTTTTTGTAATAATTTGATTAAAAAAATGGTTTATACAATGATAATTTTGGTCGTTACATGTAACTTTACCCTTTAATAAGAACATCTTTATCTTATCTTATGTATAAAATAATCATTCTAATATCCTTCGTGGTGACAGCAGTACTGCCTTCAGACAACCTTCTTGCAAGTTGTATCTCAGGCAATTGTAACAATGGCAAAGGTACGTATTTATTTAAAGATGGATCAAAGTACATAGGAACTTTTTTAAGATCTCAACCTCATGGCAATGGTATCTTTTATCTATCCGATGGTAGTAAGTACGAAGGTGAATTTTCACAAGGTGACAAAAACGGAAAAGGCAAGATGTCGTTTGCCACAGGTGATGTTTATGTAGGCAATTTTTCATCAGGTGTCATTTCAGGATCTGGTAAAATGGTGTATAGAAACGGAGATGTTTACACTGGCTATTGGGTAAATGGAAAGTCTTCTGGCAAAGGTAGATATGTATTTTCTGATGGTGACTACTATGTAGGTGGTTTTCTAGATGGCGAATTCAGTGGTACAGGAAAACTTGTCAGAAAGGATGGGTCATATTACGAAGGTGGATGGATGAGAAGTAAAAAACATGGCGAAGGAATTGCCTATTCAAGTGGTAAAAAAATGAAACATAAGTACCACATGAACAAATTACTTCAAGAATCAAAATATCAAGAAAATCAAGAATCAATAACCATCCTTACAGAGCAAAAACCAAAACTTAAAGATTGTACCAAGCAATATTGTAACGCAGAGAAAGGTAGTTTTAGATATGGCGATGGTTCTGTTTATGAAGGAGATTTTGTAAATGGTGAAGGGTCTGGAGTAGGAATATGTAAATATGCCAATGGAGATAGATATGAAGGAGGCTGGAAAAACCATGCACCACATGGCAAAGGAACAATGCACTTTGCTAAGGGAACTGTATATGCAGCCATTTGGGATGACGGCGTACCCGTGGAAAAGATCACACCTGCAAAACCAAAGGTCGAAATTGCGACTATTGAACCAACACCTTCAAAAATAAAAAAAGACAATGGGCAAACGGAGATTTTTGCACTGATAGTAGGTGTTGCATCTTACAATCATATGCAATCTCTAAAATATACGGATGATGATGCTTATCAACTATATGCATTTTTAAAAAGTCCTGAAGGTGGTGCGATTCCAGATGAAAACATCAAAATATTGATAGATGATGCTGCTACAAACAAAAGCATTTCGCAAGAAATAAACAACATCGTATCCAAAGCAGATAATAATGATGTAGTGATGCTTTATTTGTCTGGCCATGGACTAGATGGAGCTTTTGTACCGAGTGACTTTGATGGTAAAAAAGGCCATATGGCTTATGGGCAAATCCTTGAGTTATTAAATAGCTCAGAAGCAAAACATAAACTTTTTATCACAGATGCATGTCATTCAGGATCAATGATTGCTTCAGCTCGGACACCTTGGAATGTAGCTGTGGAGAAATTTTATAGTGCATATAATACTATAAATGGTGGTACAGCGATCATGATGTCTTCTAAAAAAGAAGAAGTATCATTAGAATATGGAGGACTTAGACAGGGTATTTTCTCTCATTTTCTTATCAAAGGTTTAAAAGGTAACGCAGATAAAAATAGTGACAAACTCATCACGGTAACAGAACTTTATGAATATGTATCTACCAATGTTAAAAGTTATACCATGAATGCACAGAATCCTGAAATAATGGGTGATTTTGACAAAAACATGCCGGTAGGTTTGATCAGATAATCATAGGGGAATTTGTAATCTTAGCTTTCAATAATTCAGATATAAGTACCTTATTTTATTAGGTAGCTAAAAATAAAAAAGTTCTTGCTTAACCCGCAAGAACTTTTTTTATACCATTGATTATCAGACTATTTCACTTGGCTTAGTGTCATAGAATACTCTGCTACTGCTTTTATCTCAGGTAACGTAAGTATATTTTCGAAAGCGGTCATCACACCTTTACCTTTGGTAATCATAGCAATCCTTTCATTAAGATCAAAATCTGATATAGTCAGATCTTTAGATCCATTAGCTCCAAGCTTACCATCAGGTCCGTGACAAAGCGCACAGTTTTGTTTATATATTTTTGCCCCATCTAGCGCTACTGTTTCCGTAGTAGAAGATGATGTTTCTTTAGGTTTATTGTCCTTATTTGCACAAGCGATGATAAAAGACGCCATGATGACCACTATAATATATTTTGTCATGATTGTTTTGATTTATAAAATTATACAAATTTGAGTACAAAACTAAAATAACTTTGTTTAATAAATGGTACCTTTTGTGCTTTTTTCAAATAAAAAAAGGCATCAACTTTCGTTCAGACCTTTTTTACCTTGAAAATCATTACAGAATAACTACTTATTCCATTCTATTTTTTCGTCTTTCTTTGACGTTGCTTACAAGCTTTTCTTTAAATTGACGCTCTACTTTAAATAACATGGCAATCTTTTTAGCAGGAATTGCGGTCTTCATTTTGCCGATATACTTTTTCTGGATATCTATCTCTTTGGACTTAGCATCAAGCATAGCATAAAGCATATCTTCGGCTTCTTTATCTGACATATCTTTTTTTGGTCGTATATCCATCGAAGCTCTCATTGCTCCGGATTCTTCCTTATAGGCATTGTATATTGGCCAAAATTTCTGTGCCTCATCTTCTGTTAACTCTAACTCTTGCGTGATGTACGCTACTTTTTCTAATTTAACTTTTTCCTTTATCCTTTCTTTATTCCTTCCCTGACCAAAGCCACTGAAAGATAAACTCAAGCATATAAATGAAAAAATAAATGTCTTTAAAAAATTTGAATGCATGTTCATGTGTTTAAAAAATTAAATATGATTAAATAAAATTAGGGGTCTTAAAAATCTGATTCGAATATGTCGGTATTTTCATCTTCTACTGATATATATGATAAATCGTCCAAAGTAGTTTCATCAATGATTTCTTGGTCTATCAACATATTGATATCAAAATCTTCAGCATGATCAACCATATAATCTAATACCTCAGCTTGTGTGAGCTCTGAAGTCAATTGTGTATTTTCTTGTGGTTTCAGAATATTAAACACTACCAATGAGGCTATGAGAACAACAAAAATAGCTGCAAATTTCATATACCCAAATTTCAAAATAGGCATGGACACAATCTTTGCTCCTTGTGTGTCATCATTAATTTTAGCCAAAATTATCTCATCTACTTTTTCAAAATAATCCAATGGTAATGCTTGTTTTTCTTGATTTTCACTCTTAATGATGTTTATTTGGCTAATAATACTTTCTTCTACTTCATCAAAGTAATTTTCTGGTACTTGATGCACCCTTAACTTCGGAATAGAAGCTAAAATAGGGGCCATTTCTACTATTTCTTGAATCATATTATTATCTTGATGTGTCATACGGTTGCTTTTAAATGTTCTTCTATTTTTTTTACGGCGTGATGATAGGATGCTTTAAGTGCTCCCACACTCGTCTCTGTAATATCGGCAATATCCTGGTAAGGCATTTCATCATAATATCTTAAATTGAATACCAATTTTTGTTTTTCAGGAAGTGCGTTGATGGCTGTTTTCAGATGATTTAAAGCTGAATTTTCATCAAAATACTGACTATCTTTGACATCTACCAGTTGCAAATTTTCTAGACTCTCGCTGTATTTACTTTTTTTAGATTTAATAAAATTTAGGCTCTCGTTGGTGGCAATTCGATACATCCATGTATAAAGAGTAGATTGCTGCTGAAAACCATTCAAACTCCTCACTACTTTTATAAAGGTGTTCTGAAGTATATCATCTGCATCGTCGTGATGATCTACCATCCTACGAATATGCCAATACAATTTTTCTTTGTATTTCCCTACCAAAAATCTATATCCAGCATCTTTTAAAGCAGGTTGCCCTATCATGGTCAAAATTTCGAGATCTTCAGGAAAAGTCATATTGTTTACGATTCTGTACATAACATAGACTACTTATCAACATGAAAGTTTAATGGGTTCAAAAAAAATAATAAAGGTTTTACTTAAATAACTTTTAGAAATAATAACAAAATCATCATATAATTTAGCAACCTAAAAACATAAAGCAATAGTGATCCTGCCAATACAAGCTAGATATTCAAGCCAGAATACTTAATTTAAAAGAGAATAATTGTATCTTTGAGACTTCTAATTTTATATAAATGTTTCGATTATTATTTGCCGTCATTATCAGTGTAATTATCTTTTCGTGCAAACAAGAAAATGCCAATTACCAAAAAGAAGCTGCCGATACAGGCATACTTCATCAGTCCGTAAAATCACTCACGGATGTCATGGTACATGATATATTCTCTCCACCTGTTGCGAGTAGAATTTATGTCTATGCCAGTATTGGTGCGTATGAAGCCGCTAGGTTTTCAGATTCATCATATCTTTCACTTTCAGGCCAAATCACTCATCTTAAGCCAACTCCTGCACCAGAAGCGGGCAAAGATTATTGTTTTCCTATGGCATCGACACTGACATTTTTAAAAGTAGGTAAAGCACTAATATTTTCGGAAGATACTATTGAAACACAAATACAAAAAGCACTAGATTTTTATAAAAAGTCAGAAATGCCTGAAGATGTGTACAATAGAAGTCTAGCTTTTTCGGATGCTATGGCTGAACATATTTTAGAATGGTCTTCAAGTGACAACTATAAACAATCAAGATCCTTTCCTAAATATAGTCTACAAAATGACCCTGCCACATGGAAACCGACACCACCAGCATACATGGATGGTATAGAACCATCGTGGAATAAGATCAGAACATTTGTTATGGACTCAGCGGCACAATTCAAACCGCTACCTCCAACTCCTTATAATATGACTGATAAAAACAGTAAGTACTATGAGGAAGCGCTTTTTGTGTATGAAAAGGTAAAAAATGCATCTGAAGAAGAAATAGCTATTGCAAATTTTTGGGACTGTAACCCTTTCAAAATGAACGTTACAGGTCACATCATGCACGCCACGAAAAAAATTACTCCAGGAGGACATTGGGTAAATATAACAGGTTTGGCTTGTAAACAATCAAATGCAGATTTTATAAAAAGTACGGAAGCATATGCTGTGATGTGTATAGGATTAGCAGATGCATTTATATCCTGCTGGGATGAAAAATACCGTAGCAATGCCATAAGACCTGAAACCGTAATTAACGAATTTATAGATCCAGAATGGCTACCTCTACTACAGACGCCACCATTTCCGGAGTATACGAGTGGTCATAGTGTGGCATCATCAGCGGCATCTATCATAATTACAAAACTTTTCGGAGATAATTTTGAGTATACGGATGATACAGAAGTAGAATTTGGTCTTCTGCCTAGATCTTATAAATCATTTGATCAAGCAGCTGAAGAAGCATGTATATCTAGGTTATACGGTGGGATTCACTTTATGCCAGCCATTAAAAATGGAATCACTCAAGGTAAAAATGTAGGAAATCTTGTAGTTTCAAAAATTAAATGTAAACAATAACTTATCGGTTATAAAAATAAAAAAGCCTTTGAACATAAACTCAAAGGCTTTTTTTGGTCTAATTATTTGAAATTAAAATTCAGACCTAGTGTAAGATAACTCTTGTCTTGTGTAAAATCGTTATTGCTCAAATTAATGCTGTAACCATACTGAAGCTGAAGTTTTATCTTTTCAAAACCACCTCTAAGGGTCAATGCAGGTTCTACAAGAAAATTTGAGCTATTATCTTTTAAATAATTTACCTGATCGACTCCATCAAATATCAAATCTCCTTCTACATTACTGTATTTGAGATTAACGATTCTAGAAGACAATGCAGCCGAAAAATTATTAGATTTATATCCAAAATTCGGCTGAATACCATACCGCAAAACAGAAGCAGAAATATCACCTTTAGTTAAGGGATTTGATTCGATTGTAGAAGGTAAATGATTTTCCATACTACCAAAACCTGCTATCGCATAGGTTTCAAAAACTAAATTTTCTCCAATAGGTTTGAAATATCCACCACCAAATTCAAAAAAACTACCTGATCCTCCATTTCCATTATCTAGGTCAGGCGGTATGAAAAGACCACCATTTGCTTTAAGCGCAAAGCTACTAGAAAGCGCATACGCCCCTTGAAACTCTGCTTGATTACCATTCCCAGAAACTGTCAAATTGGTTTCTCCCTTTACAGATAACAATGGGACATTCTGTGTATTTGGTGTGTAATATTTTGGATTACAACCCATTGATAAAAAACAAATAGCAATAAAAGCCCAGACTAAGTACCTCATAAAATAAAAATTTAGATTGTGATAAAATTAAACAGACTGTCACCCTTCTGATCAAAGGATAAGCCTATAATTAAAAACCAAATTTGGGTTTGACAATAGAGAAATTACAATACCTGTTGTAGAGAGCCTTGACTTTTTATATCGATTATTTTGCCATAACAATCTTGAATCGTCTAGATATAAAATTAATCCAAATTTCAGTAAATAAGTTCAATTTAAGTCTAAACGTGAACATAAAATATTAACTTAAACTTTGTATAGAAACTAAAATTTCACAACATCTATTTCAAAAATAAAAAGAGATGAATGCCTTTACTTACCATTCACTCTTCCTGAAGAATGAATATACTAGTAAAGTCATGTAATAAATCACCATACAAAAATCCAAAAACGGAAACCACCAATAAAGGTCTATTCCTTTTAATAATTTAATGGCTCCACGGTGGAAAATCATTTGGACTGTCCATTTTAAAACTAAAATCAACACTAAGCTTATGGCAAAAATCTTTCCAAAAGCAAATAAAAGGACCAAAAGTAAATAAAATCCTAACTGTGAAAATGCAAACATAAATAGTAGGATTTTATGTATATTATTGTAATGCACGGAAGTAGTCACATGTCTTGACTTCTGATTAAAGAAAGAAAGAAGATTATTTTTCCCATCGGAATATACAAAGCTTTCAGGTTTTAAATTTACAATCGTATTTTTTCCTGTTGCTATGTTACTTATCATAAGGTCATCGTCACCTGATGCAATGTTTTCATGACTTTTGAATCCATTATGCTGCTCAAACAAGGATTTTTTATACATCAGATTCCGCCCCACGCCCATGTATGGGATTCTAAAAACAGCATAACTCATATATTGCAATGCAGTCAAAATTGTTTCATACCTTACGAAAGCGTTGAGCCACCCTTGTGTTTTGTTCATTGGTCCATAACCCAAGACAATTTCAGTATCTTCTGATTGCATCATGGTAGATACCATTGATTTTATCCATTCAGTACTTGCGGGAATACAATCTGCATCTGTAAATAATAACAAATCATTTTTTGCATGTAGAATCGCTTGAGTCAGTGCACTTTTTTTCCCAGGTGTGTCCTTAACTGCTGTAAGTAACATTAATCTATCATCATTTATATGCTTTATTGTATCAGAACTACCATCAATACTAAAATCATCAATGGCAATGAGTTCAAAAGTAGGATATTGTTGATTTAGTATACTTTGTATGGTCGTGGGTAAATGATGTTTTGCATTTTTATAACAGACGATTACCGAGACAGCAGATTGAATGTCTTTGGTTGTGAATTCAGTTTTAGACAATAAGACAAATGCCTTATAAATTAGGAACCAAAAGGTCGCTATTATTATAAGGCATATTGTCAATAATATTATTAGGATATTTTCCATCAATTACAATTAACCAAAATCAATGGTCAATCTATTGCTAAAATCAAGACCAAATCTGAAAGGAATTCTAAATTTAATCATTGAAAAAAGGCTCAAACTATACCAAAATTCTACCAAAACTTCCAGTATATAGCTGCTACAGCCGCTATCACCACTAGACTCATGATATTAAATCTAATGCTTGTCTTAAATAGTGTGCTGTCAAAATAGATAGCTTTAGGATCGTCATTTTTATTCTCCAACATGGAAATAACCATCATAATTGCTGAAATCAAAAGGAAACTTAACCCCATTCTATCCAAGAAAGGTATGCCCGGTGTTAAAAACTTAAATGCCATAGATATAGGAATTGCGATTATAACGCCTATCATAGCAGCATTTGTAGATGTTCGCTTCCAAAATAAACCTAAAATGAAAATAGCTAAAACTCCTGGACTAATGAAACCTGTATATTCTTGGATATACTGGAAGGCTTGATCAAGATCCTTAAGTGTTGGCGCTATGATAACTCCAATAATAATAGATATCAATGAAAACCATTTGCCTACACTCACCAACTTATGCTCTTCTTTTACAGTGAGTTGACTACTGTTATTTTCAAGTGGTTTCAAAATCTGAGCCCTTTCTGCATCAGACTTCATAAATAAAGGTCTGTAAATATCCAAAGTAAAAATAGTAGCCGCACTATTTACGATAGAAGCAACAGATGAACCTATCGCCGCTATCAATGCTGCAAGCGCAATACCTTTAAATCCTACGCCTACATAATTACTTATTACCCATGGGTATGCCTGGTCTGATTTTGTAATATCAGCTTCTAATACATAAGCTGCAATACCAGGAATAACAACTATAAGAGGCAACAACACTTTAACAATTGCAGCAGCAGCAGTTCCATCTTGTGCTTCTTCTAGACTTTTGCAAGCCAAAGATCTTTGTATAATATATTGATTAGTTCCCCAATAATATAAATTTGCTATCCACATACCTCCTACCAGAACGCTAATTCCAGGCAAATTCATATATTCAGGATTAGATTTATCAAGAATCATATCAAATTTTTCAGGTGCCTTTTCTACCAAAGTCGATAACCCTGAAAAAACACCACCACCAACTGCATCCAAAACCATGTAACTTGCAACGAGTCCACCAAAAATTAGTGCTACCACTTGTACAACATCCGTAAGTGCCACTGCCTTCAAACCACCCGTCACTGAAAAAGATGCTGAGTAAATGGCTAGACCAATAATGGCGTATAACATAGGTATTCCCATAATGGATTCTAGCGCTAAAGAACCTAAATATAAGACCGTGGTAATATTTACAAAAACAAAAAGTAAGACCCAAAAAATGGCTAAACCAGTTCTAACACGACCATCAAATCTTTTTTCAAGAAACTGAGGCATCGTGTAAATCTCTTTCTTTATAAATATCGGTAAAAAATATTTAGCTACTATAAGTAAAGTAATGGCGGCCATTAATTCATAAGCAGCTATGGCAAAACCAACTGCATAGCCCGATCCCGACATCCCAATAAACTGTTCTGCGGAAATATTGGCAGCAATTAACGATCCACCAACTGCCCACCATGGCAAAGATTTTGAAGCAAGAAAATAGTCGTTTGCTGTTTCTTTTTTACTTGTCCATGAGATATAAACCCCAAACGCCATCATGAAAAAGATCCATCCGATGACAATGCCAAGATCAATGTTTGATAAGTTCATTTTGTTTTGTTTTAATGATTTTAAATTTTGTTTTAAATTTTAATTGCTTGTATGATGTATTGAAAATCAAGTGATGTATCGTCTGTTTGGATGACTTCATAACCTGCGTCGACCATCATATCTTCTATGACATCTAGATATATTCTTTCGCTTTTGGGTGGTGCATTTATAGGCAATCTCTTCATTTTGTAATCTATGATCATCACTTTTCCACCTTTTTTCAAACCTTCTTTAAGGGTATTTAAATATTTGGGAAGGTCATCAATGTAAGCCACTGTGTTAATGATTAAAATGATATCTACCTCATCCTTTGCTAGTTTCGGATTATCTGGCAGTGCAAGACGAGTTTCTAATCTACTTTTTAGAGAGTCAGGAAGACTAACTTTAGAAGAGTCTATATAATTTATTAGGGTTGGCTCAATTTCTATAGCGATTACTTTTTTTGCTCTTTTTGAAAGGCGCAAGGAAAAATAACCAGTACCTGCACCAATGTCAGCAATTGTTTTATCAGAAATGTCTCCAAGTTTTTCTATCACCAAACCTGGTTTTTGCCAGATAGCTCTACCTACATTTGAGTGGATATCATCTTCATCATGATAGTTTTCTAAAACATCTTCTTCTACTAAGTTCGTTGCATTTTTAGGATCTATTTTAATGGATTGGCTATCTCTACAGCCAAGTGTAAAAACCATCCAAATTGATAAAAAAACGATACTCAAAAATTTCATAAAGCGGCCAACTATTGATTTGATGCCCCAAGTTATGAAAATCTATAAATTACATCCAATATTTTTTCTAATTCTGCTTTATTTTCGGTTTTTTTCTTTGCAGTTGATGCATTGAGGAAGACTGAAAAAGCCACATATCGACCAGAAGCGGCTTTGCAATAACCTGAATAACTAAGAATTTTGTCCATGGAGCCAGATTTGACCCACATATTCCCTTTTGCAGGTGAATTGGCTAACAAATATTTTACAGTTCCATCCACACCTGCACGGGGCAATAATGTGGTTATTTCATTTACATTCTTATCCTTTAAATAGGTACATAGAAAACTAGTGAGAAAATCAGGGCTAACTAAATTTCTAGATGACAATCCACTACCATCTTCCATATGTAAAGCCTTAATATCTAAATTCTTACTTACTAACAATTCTTTGATTGCTGTGATACCTTCACCACCTGACCCTGAATTACGTTTACGAAGACCTATGGTTTTTAATATACTTTCACAGTAAATATTGATACTACGCTCATTTGCTAACTTGATTATTTCGTCCAGTGGCGAAGAATAATAAGAGATAATTTGTTTTCTATTTATACTATTTTTGTCAGGTTGGTACTGAGTTTTGTTTGTATGTCCGCCCATATCATTCTTTTCCAGTTCCTTTAACAGTCTATATGAAAAATACAATGGAGGATCTGGAAGAGAGCCCTTTACTACAAAAAGATTTTTTCCTTGTGGTATGGTCCCTACGACCCGCTTACCATAATGATATGGCCCACCAAAAATATAAGCATTGTCACCTGAATCTGCATCGTCAATGGTAACTTCGTTTTCAAGTTGGAGATTTGGTACAAATGGTTTGAAATAAGCAATTCTTGTAGGACTGCCTATTGGTCCATTGCGGTGAAAATAGATGGAATATTCATTTTCATGGACATTTAATCCCCAAGCTCCTGCTGCATAATAGTTGCCAAGATCATTCCATTGCCATGAAGGTGAGATCGGAAATGAATTAAATACAGACTCGTCCGCAATAACATCACCCTCTATACATGTGATCCCGTGAGCCCTTATATCTTTGATAATTTTTGCAAATAAATCGTCACCATTCAGGTTACCCTTTATACGATCAGAACCAAAAGTAGGGTCTCCACTACCTTCTATATATATGTTTCCCTTTAGCGTACCATCAATATCAATAAATCCATTGTGAGTAATTTTTGTCTCGTACCTAAATCCCGGCCCTAAGATTTGTCGTCCAGAAAGAGTTGTAATCAGCTTCAAACTGGATGCAGGCACAAGCATTTTGTCTTTTTGGACATCACCAATTACTTCTCCACTTTTGACGTCACGTACAGAAACCCCTAAACTAGCGTATTTATAAAAATCCGAAGATGCAATTTGGTCAACTTTTCTCTGTAAAACAGTTGTATTGGCCTGACCAAGTAATTTTATACCAAATGACTGTACAAAAAATTGCAATAATGCGAAAAAAACCAAACGACTAAACATATATTTAATTGAATTTCAAATACTTAACCCATTTTACCTACTTTTGTTCATTCAAAACATTAACATAACAAGATGATGAAAGATTGGTCAAATATAACAATTTAAACAAAAATGAACTATTATAATCACCTTGCTGTAAAGCAATATCAAAAAAAAATGCAAAATATCTACATTTTTTCAATTGAGAACTACCTTACAATAAAAATAAAATCTATCTTTGCGCTCCAATTCAGAAAAGTTAAATAAGCAAGATCATGGATTTAATAGATTACGTACACGAACAACTGACTCCAAAGAGAGAATTGCCTTCTTTCAGACCAGGAGATAATATATCAGTGAGTTATAAAATCATAGAAGGAGCCAAAGAAAGAATTCAGGTTTTCAGAGGTGATGTGATACAAATAAATGGTACAGGTGCTACCAAAACTTTTACAGTAAGAAAAATTTCTAACGGTGTAGGTGTAGAAAGGATTATTCCTTTTTCTTCTCCTGCAATTGCTGAAATCGAAGTACTTAAGAGAGGTAAAGTAAGAAGGGCTAAACTTTATTACTTGAGAGCACTTACTGGTAAAAAAGCAAAAATCAAAGAAAGAAGATACATCGCTAAATAATTATTTTAGCTGTATTGTTCAGATATATGAAAGGAATCAATCTAGGTTGGTTCCTTTTTTTTGTTGTATAAAAAACTAAATCTGAGCTACTTTTGACCATCGACTATATTAACTAAAACTGATATTAACCTACATTTAAGAATCATTTAACTATTTGTAACCCACTTATGGAACCAATAATGCATCTTTATTGTGTTATATATGATCTAGCAATTAACAAGTAGGTCAGCTTTTTTTTAATTTTATATCAATCAAATGAAATCAATCATCATCGCACTTAGTATTCTTATGGGACTGACATCAGATTTAGGACAAGCTTATGACTATGACAAAGCATGGCAAGAAGTAGAAAAATATATCAACGAAGGACTGCCAAAATCAGCCCTTGAAAAAGTAGAAGAAATACATAAAATGGCAATCGCTGATAAAAACGATCCACAACTCATAAAAAGTGTTGTCTATCTAACTCGTCTCACCATTCAGTCTGATGAAAAAGGTATAGAAGCATCTATCGGCAAGCTCGAATCTTTAGTAAAATCAGCTCATGCTCCTGCTAAACAAATCACAGCGTCCTATCTGGCAGAATTGTATCAGAGATATTTTGATAATTACAGATGGGAAATCTCTCAAAGATCTGAATTAACGGGCAAAAAAAGTGCTGACTTCAGGACTTGGAGTACACAACAATTCCTTACGACGATTGAATCTTGGTATTTATTTTCACTAGAAGACAAAAAAGCAGTGAATGTGCCAGTTGAGTCTTTCAAAATAGTCCTCAACAAATATGACGCTGAAGCTGTAACTTTTAGACCAACCATTTATGAAGTCCTTGCAGACAGAGCATTTACTTTCTTTAATAATTATGACAGTTATTCAAATGAAAATAG
>JBGSOH010000613.1:0-1851 GCA_041739205.1 Saprospiraceae bacterium | reverse complement strand
ATTTTTGCGACAGATAAGGTCATCAGCGAGATACTCGTGCGCTTGACGCAAAGCACGTTTATAAAAAATCATCACCGGATTGAACCAAAAAAACGCATGTACCATCTCTGCCATCAGGACGTCCAAAGTGTGCCATTGACGTATATGTATTTCTTCGTGTTCGAGGATCGTGTGTATGTGATCTTGTAGCGGCACATGCCGACTAATGTAGATGCTTTTGAAAAATGAAAAAGGCAGGTGCACCGCTTCCGTAGTAATGATTCGATATCTATTAAAATCTTCTTTTTGTCCTTGTCGGTAGTATCTGAATATCTTGGATAATCCATACATCATTTTGAGTAATACGACCAAAACACCCACAAAATAGATTACCCACAAAACATTGACCATCAAACCTTTCCAATCAAAAGCAACAACTTCATTATTTGCAACGATGTATGTGATATCTCCAGCTATATGACTCCAATGCAACACAGGTACCGACTCCTCTGACAAAACCAACAAAGGTGCCAATAACGGTATCATCAATGAAGCCAATATTGACAGCAAAAGATACGCACGATTGTACTTAAAGAATGTCATCTCAGCTAGTATAAAATGATATATACCGTATAGGATGATGAGGCAGGTGGATGATTGAAGGAGATAGGTTAGCATGGTGATTAGTTTTTAAGGGTTTGATTTATCTGCCAATTCCTGTTTGATGCGTTCTAGTTCGCTCAGCGTGATGTCATTTTCTTTTACAAGGAAGGAGACCAATTCATTGACCGATCCTTCGAAGTAATTGCTGACCAATTTACTCAAAGAAAACCTTGAATATTCCTTTTTGCTGATGATGGGAAAATATTCGTATGTTTTGCCGTAGGTTTTATGATCTACAAAACCTTTTTTCTCCAATATCCTGACGATGGATGAGACTGATGAATGTGGTGGTTTGGGGTCTGGCATTTCGTCTATCAATGCACTGACCAACGAAGGACCTTTGTCCCAGAATAATTGCATGATTTCTTCTTCTGCCTTGGTTAATTTTTGCATTATTTTACTTTTTGTATTCTAAAAGACTTCATGAACATTTGAATTATTCAACTAACGAGACAAATATATAACGTATTATTAAGTTGTACAACTATTTTATACATTATTTTGAATAATTGTCTTTTGGGAGACATAATGCGTCCATCTGAACGCCTAAATAAACATATAAGTAGATATTGGAGAACAGTACCGATATGATATCTTGTGATCAGTGATCTTGTGATCTTGTGATCGATAATTTCTCACATCTTAACCTCGAAAGGATGACATGATTATATGACCGGTGATCGATGATCTTGTGATCTGTGATTCCCCACAATTTAACCCCTGACTAGGCGACATGATATACTGAAATGACTAAACAATTTTATAAATTGATGTGGGCAGGCATAAGTCAGAGAAAACAAGAGACTATACTGCAAATTCAAAGGAAAGAGTTTGCCAGACAGAGCAGTTTACTACTTAATGTAACATAGGGGTTTAATCTTTTATTAGTTAGTTTATAAATTTTAATTCAAAGAAGATACTTTATAAATTAAGTGTAGCGTCCAAAATATAGTTGAGTATATGACTCCATAAAGAAACCATATACTCAACAAATTACATTTCTTATCCGAAAGCATTAAATCCTGTCACATCCATACATGTGATTAATAAATGTATGTCATGTGTACCTTCATATGTAACAACTGACTCTAGATTTGCCATGTGTCTCATGATCGGATATTCTCCTGTGATGCCCATACCACCGTGCATCTGACGTGCTTCACGTGCTACATCTAGCGCCATGGCTACATTGTTTCGTTTTGCCATAGA
>JBGSOH010000062.1:0-4668 GCA_041739205.1 Saprospiraceae bacterium | reverse complement strand
CTTGGCGTTAGGCCATATTCCATTAAAAATCGACGTGCACTCATTAATGGTTCATGTGAAGATGTTTCTAAAAGCTCATTAGTCGAAGTTTGATGGGATGCTTTTTCTAATTGGTCATTATTGCTGGCAATTACTTCTATTTCTTTTTCTTGGGTTTTTGAAGCTTTTTCATTATTTTCTCTTTCATCGTAAGCCATTTGTGCTTGGATGATTTTCTCTTTTGCAATGACTTTATCTAACTTTAAGCGATAAAGATTGCTCGAAATTATTGGTGCGGTAGTCATTTTTGCAATTTGCACTAAGTCTTCTTTAATTTCGTTAGCATTTTTTATAACATATGTATGATGGTAAAGGTTATATATTTTATAAGCGATATAAATTGAGACCAAGCCAGATATGGCATTGGTGGTGATGTTGTTACTATCGAATAATTTGTAGAATACATAGTAAAGTGCTAATGCAAGTATTAACCTGCCAGTGATGGAAGTATGGTGTGGAGTTATTGGTGTTGCATGATTATCAATAATTGATGAGACTTCCTCTTTTATTTGTATGCTTAACTGATCCATTCTTTTTTTGAAGGAAGTCGCCGGTCCTGCTAAGCTTAAGAGCTCTTTTGGCAGTAATTTATCTCTGATGCTAATGTTAGGATCTAAATTCTTTTTCGCTGCAAGTTTATTCACCTTTCGTTTACTTGCTTTTGCAAATTCCGAATTATTTTCAATAGCGTAATGAATGCGTTTGTAGTGCGGTAGAAACCTTTCCATGGTGTACATATACAAATAATTATCATTAAAAGTTAGTGTTTTTTCGTTGCCAGTACTCGCAATTTTATTTTTCATCGTTTGGTAGACAAATAAACGCAAAAGTGCTTTCATGTTTTCTTCATTAGAATTCGATTCAACTGCATTGTGTATTATGCGATTAAATTGTTGCATTATCGTTTCATTTAGGGAATATTTATTTTCAATATATGCTATTAAATGATCTAAGATTTCCTTTCGAACTAAAACACAAATACTATCCTCAATCCCACATAATAAGACTTGAGTTACATTGATGGTCTCGATAACATATGGGTCTTCAAATACCATTATATAAGCGTCAAGGTTCTGAGTATTTTGTTGATGTTTCCTATGGCGCACTTTGCTTACTCCAATTTATTTGGTTACAAAGAGTATATATGAAGATGTAAATAATGCATTAAAAATTGCGCTCACTTTAAGAATACTTTAATTCCAATACGGAGAGCACAAAGAAATGTGAGTCACTTGCATTTAAATTATTTAATATTAAAATCTTAAAAGCATGCAATCGTTAAGTGTAATACACTACGAGAAATATTATTTTCTTAACTCCCCTTAGCCGCATTATCCCTATTAGATCGCACAAACACAAAAGTGCAATCTCGCATCACAGTTTATGTGAACGTTTTCTTAAGACAATTTTGAATGAATTATATCAATCTTTTATAATGAACCCCACTTTTTAGACCACACAAAATCTCATTTTTGAGTGATACTAGCTTCCAATTGGAGGTTAAAATGGATCAAAGGAAAAAGTGGTCTGCATCCTTAAAATTTGAAATTGCATTACTTACGATTAAAGGTGAGACACCCATAAGCGAAATCTGCCATCGTTATGAAGTGGCTCCTGCTCAGATATCAGCCTGAAAAAGTAAATGGAATCAAAGTTGGTATGACTGCTAAAGGGCACTGTACGGACATCATTTATATTGAACGATTTTGGCGAAGCTTCAAACGCGAAGAATTTTATTTAAATGAATATGAAAATGTTAGTGAGTTAAAAAAAGCGATCAACATTTATATCGAATTTTATAACCACATAAACGATGGCATCAATTGTTAAGGTATAAAACACCCGCTGAAGCTTACTTAAGTGAAACACCTGTTGATATGTGGACTAGCCCTTTGGACCAGTCAGCGCCCTGCGGAACATGTAGACAAGCCATTGATAACGCTAACTATTAACTTTGCGTCGGAACTGCTTCAGCTTAAGCTGCTTCACCTAAACAAAGTATCAGCCTTAAATACACATTGTATCCTTGAATACTTCTCTTCATAAACTGCTTTAGCGGGAGTGTCAGGCATTCAATAGTCACTAGGAATATTATACCATTCTGCCCTGAGCAAAGTTGTAGTTGCGTTGCATTAGCAAGTTGAATCCAAGCCTGAGCTTGTCCAGTTTTCCGTTGAAATATTTCAGAGTTGCAATATTTATGATTATGCTGCCAATCCAACCAGGCGCTTTTAACCGATGCAAAGTTAATATGTATACTATAGTCAAAGCATGTTCAAATAGGCGCATGCCAAAAAAAAGACAATGGGAATTGGTTGTGATACAGATCACTGCTGAACTAAATTTAGATTTAATTTCACAACATTAATTCAACCTAAATCACACTTCAGATAGATCTTCAACTACCAACCCTCATTGCCTGCAAAGCAATGTTATTTACTACTTCTCTCAGTACACATCACATATGCTTTTTTATTTGTAGAATTCGCACCATCGTTTGTTTGGCGATCGAATTTAATTATAGGGTCACCATTATTAGGATCGCTAAAGGTTCCTTTTATGTAAGCTTGTATCGATTCACCTTGATGGGCAATTAAAACAATAGGTGTGGTCTGAAATCCCAGATCTCCAGAAACATTAACTTTGACAATTTTAGATCCGTCATATTTTCCATTAACAGACAAAGTACAAATATATTCTGTTTTATCGTAAACATTTATCTCAGCAGAATCTCCGCTACGCAGTAAGGTACACCAATTATCCAATTCACAGATTTCACTTGCCAACGCTGTGAAACTTACACAACTTAATATCATCCCAAATATAACTTTACTTCTTATACGCATAACACGCTCCATAATACAAAGTACATACATAAGTTTAACTTTAACTTCTAAACAACGAATCTTTTCCTCTGCAAAATAGTTTAACGACATTCTGAAAGTCAATTCTTGCAAAAATCTTGAGATCGACTTTACGAAGATCGTTAACTCACTATCATGTTGTATGATATATCCTACGACAAGTCTAATATGCGATTTTCAAATAAGATTTCACACCATACTCAAACCAAGCTCTATGCATTCGAAAGCAACTCTCTGAGCATTTCCTTTTTGTTCAAATTCTAGATATTAAACACACTAGGATTTTAAAGTAAAGAAATATCCTTCACGCATTACCTCCAATTCTCCAGCTCAACTCGTTCACGTGGTTTTTCAGTGACTGACGGATGTCCATCAACTTTTTCACTTTTAGCTACTCATCTAACAGATTCTTGCCTTGTACAGTATTCGAATAAATGTTTACTATTCATGGATAGTGCATACATTGCATTTTGCAAGTGTTCATGTCTTCAGTTCGCATTCGCACCCAATTGCTTTAGGCACTTATGCTCTTTTACCTATATATATCCTCATTTCAGGGCTATAGATGGACTTCACCAACTCCTCATCAATGATAGCAGTCGCACAGCCACCTATAACTAGGCGGACCAGCATTAGCTTGGGAGTTACAGAGTCAGCAAAAACTAATACCTAATTCTTACTTATATACAAGCTAATCTAAATTAAGTAACACCAATATGAACAAATGTTGCAAAGTTTGAATGATATTTAGTTGGCGTGAATTCAATAATTTTATAATCAGCAACATCGTTCACCTTGAAAGGATCATTATTTAATAAATCCTCCAACAGATTGCGATCGGTTAAATGAGAAATCATTATGCCACCAGTCCTGGGCATTTTAGGTCCTGATGCGACAAAATAATTCTTGATATACGCCTCATCTAAGAATTCTCTATGTGCAGAGAGATGTTTATCAACGTGCTCTAACGACTTCTTATATGTTATCTCAATAATAAACATGTATTTTTATCCTGATTAGTTATCGTAATCTAATATTCTATTACAACCGCACCCCGACTATTTCTTACGCAATTTGTGTATTTTAAATTATTAGCTGGCTCGGCAAATACAAGCCTCTTTATTAAAAAAATGACTATTTTTCTTGTGTTAACCTATTGATGCTTGGAAGTCCGAATTATTCAGCATTGAATCGGGTAACTCAGGCTCCCACGTTTTTTAATGATCTATAGATCCTTCGCTATCCAAAGAAGTCACTTGATATCGCGGGGCTATGCCTGTTGGAGTTTCTTTCTTGTCAACATTAATCCAACAAGGATCTAATCCAGAGTAATCCCCCCCAAAAAAAGTGTCTGACTCTAGATGATCGCCTACCACCAGTACTTGATTACGGGCCGGGTTACCCATAGCTGGGAGAGCATGACCGAAAATATCTAGATGCGGTTTGGCGACACTAATCTACGCTGATATCACTAATAATTAAAAATGATTACTCAAACCCGTACGCATAAGTGTAGCCTCCCGTGGCTCAGAGAATCTATTTGTAATATTCCCAAGCTTATTGCTTGGCCCATAGCATGAAACGTTTGCATTGTAATTGCTTATTCGTGAATTGTTATTCTGATACTCTATTCGTAGTGATTTATTCGTCATTTGGTATTCAGCATAATCCTGTCCGGTTAATTTCACCTCTAAGCGATGAAACATCAGTTGTAATCCAACATAATCATCAAAGTGTAGCAAGCTTTCATCAGCGATCAAACAGT
>JBGSOH010000056.1:0-1777 GCA_041739205.1 Saprospiraceae bacterium | reverse complement strand
GTTCATACAGTAGCACAAGCTTATGGTGTACCTGTAATATTGCACACCGATCATTGCGCTAAAAAACTTTTGCCATGGATTGATGGACTTTTGGATGCTAGTGAAGTACATTATGAAAAATATGGTCATCCTTTATACAGTAGTCATATGTTAGATCTCTCTGAGGAGCCATTACACGAAAACATTGAGATTTGTAGAGATTATTTAACTAGAATGAATGATCTAGGTATTACACTTGAAATAGAATTAGGAGTAACGGGTGGGGAAGAAGATGGTGTAGATAATTCCGATATAGATAGTAGTAGATTGTACACACAGCCTGAAGAAGTAGCATATTCATATGAAGAATTACTTAAAATAAGTGAAAAATTTACCATAGCTGCTGCATTTGGTAATGTTCATGGAGTATACAAACCTGGTAATGTCTCTCTAAAGCCAATAATTCTTAAAAATTCGCAAGATTATATCCAAAAGAAATTTAATACGGAAAAAAATCCTGTAAATTTTGTTTTTCATGGTGGTTCTGGTAGTTCTAGGGAAGAAATCAGAGAAGCAATCACTTACGGAGCAGTCAAAATGAATATCGATACAGATATGCAATGGGCTTACTGGGAAGGAGTCAAAGATTATTATGAATCTAAAAAAGATTTCTTACAAGGTCAAATTGGTAATCCTGAAGGTGCGGACAAACCAAATAAAAAGTACTATGATCCTAGAGTATGGTTGAGAAGTGGGGAAGTAACATTTGTTAATCGAATGAAACAAGCATTTGAAGATCTAAATTGCTTAAATAGAAATATTTAATTCTTGTTTTCAAATAAGTCAAAAAAAAAACCGTAGTAAACTTCATGTTTGCTACGGTTTTTTTATGACTCATTGCTACTTACATTATTTATTTACCGAAAACTTTCTTTAATAAGTCAGAAGTTCTTTGATTTACGTCAGTTCTAATACCTTGCTCTTTTACGGCAATGAGACTAAATAAACCATCAAGTCCTTTATTATTAACGTGGTCATCGAGTGCTGGATTCATTTTTTTGACAAAAGGTAATTTATTGTAAGCATCTACGACCGTTTTCCAATAGGTACGAGCATTCACTTCATCTAAACTAGCCTGAATAATAGGCATAAACTCATTATACAAAGGCGTTCTGGATGTTGACTCCAGGTATGTTGTCGCAGCATTATCAGGACCTGTGAGTATTTTGCTTGCATCTTGGAAACTCATTTGTTTAATAGCATTTACAAATATAGGCGTTGCTTTTTTTGCTGCAATCTCAGCTGCTTGATTCATTTGATTTATCAATTTTGTCTCCACATCTTGAAATCCAGGAACCATTTTGACTTTATCTATAACCTTCTGGGCATCTGCTGGTATTAGTATTTTATATGGACTTTCTAAATAACCTTTTTCAGCGGATAATTGATTTACAGCTGATTCGATACCGTTATTTAAAGCTTCTTTTAGGCCCGAAGAAACATCGCCATCGTTTTTAGATAACGAAGTAACAGAAGATTTAGCCTTATTGAGCATGTCTTTAAACTGTGCTTGGGACGTCGTCACTGCAAGGATTAAAGAGAAAAAACTTAAAATTAAAATTTTCATTTCTTATAGGTGTATTATAATTATTTAATGATTTTATAACTGTTATTGTTAGGGGTAAGTTCAGTTTTTTAAGTTAATATTTTTATAAAATGTTAAAAATGGTTTTTGGGATTCTAAAATGATACGAAAATGTCACATTTTCAAGATGGTTAATAATTACTTTTTGTTAAA
>JBGSOH010000045.1:0-2897 GCA_041739205.1 Saprospiraceae bacterium | reverse complement strand
GCATTTATTTCTTAAAATTAGCACAAGGTAACTATTCAGAAACATTGAAATTTATTAGGATTAAGTAGGTTTTGTTAATCATGTAATGACTATTTCTACTACGTCAAATGATTGTTGACCACAAACTATAGAAACTATTCCCAAAAGCAATTATCTTTGTTCTGCTATTTTGTAAATAACGCAAAATAGTAACTATTTTGATTATTGGCCTGTAGGGGCTAAATATTGGTAGAGATGGGTGAAACCCATCGCAAAAGATCAGATAATTATAGTTTTTGGCGCCATTTTTGCCTGAAAGATGCATAAATCGTGACAAAAACGGTTGATTTTGGAACCGACCTAAATAGTTACACAAAATAAATATTTCAACTAAAAACAATTCTAGACATTTGAAACAAGTAATTATCATCAGACATGCAAAATCATCTTGGTCAGATTTCAGCCTTTCAGACTTTGAGAGACCTTTAGATACTCGTGGGCTTCATGACGCGCCTTTGATGGCAGAACGACTTAAGAATTTAGGTTATTTGCCACAGAAACTTTGCTCTAGCAATGCTGCTCGTGCTAAAGAAACAGCGCAATATTTCAGTAAAATAAATAATCTTCCTATTGACTTGTATCCTAACTTATACCATGGATCTCCTGAAGACTATATAGATGTGATGTCAGGTCTCGATGAATCGATATCGTGTGCTGCTTTTTTTGGACATAATCCAGGGATCACTTACGTGGCTAATCTTATAAAACCTGGTTGCACGGACAATATTCCCACGTGTGGTATCATCATAGCGACTTATCCTACAGGCACATGGGCTGAAGCAAATTGGAAAAAAATGAACTTGGTTGAATTAATGTATCCTAATAAAGATAATCGTGATTAACACATCAAATAAGGGCTTCATTGCCTTAATATTACTTACCTTTTTGAGTATAGCGTTTTCTTGCTCACCCAAAAAAGTGGATAGCAAACTGATCATGACAGATGATGAGATAGTCCATGCTATGGTGCAAATGTACACAGCTAATGCGGCTTGGAATCTTAATGATATTTCATACCAAGATAGTACCAAAGAAAAGTACTATGAAGATGTAGCAAAAATAGTAGGTAGACCTATATCAGATATCAAAACTGATTTTGAAACCTTGCTTCAGTTGCCAGATAGTTTGTTGGTGCTACAGGCTAGGGCATTGGATACCATACGCAAAATGCAAGAAAACTCATTTAAAATACAGACAACTGTTAAGCCTGCGATAAATTAACATTAAGATAATATGTACAATTGTCGTATATTTGTTTGTTGCTTTACTTTTGCTGCCTGAAAATCTTAAGTATTTTTTATGGTCAAGAATGAAAAAATTTTAGTCGTCGATGACGAAGAAGATATCCTAGAAGTACTCAAGTACAATCTGGAGAAAGAAGGATATCAAGTAAAAACAGCCTCTGACGGAAATGCTGGACTGGAGATTGCTGATTCATTTGAGCCACACCTCATTATTTTAGACATCATGATGCCTGGTATGGATGGTATAGAAGTTTGTCAAAAACTAAGATCCATCCCTAAATTTTCTTCTACGATCATTGCTTTTTTGACAGCTAGAAGTGAAGCTTTTACACAGATTACAGCATTGGATTCTGGTGGTGATGATTTTATCAATAAACCTATAAAACCCAATGTATTTAAATCAAGGATTAGTGCCTTGTTGAGAAGACATTCTGGTGCATCTGCCTCTAATGAAAAAGAAGTCATCCGTTTTGGTGATATGGAAATCGACAATGAACAGTTTAAGGTGACTGTAAAGAATGTTGATACTGGACTAGCCAAAAAGGAATTTGAATTACTTACATTATTAGCATCTAAGCCTGGTAAAGTATTCAAAAGACAAGAAATCCTATCTAAAGTATGGGGAAATGATGTCATCGTGGGAGATAGAACCATAGATGTACATATCAGGAAGTTGCGTGAAAAAATAGGTGAAAACTATATTCACACAATGAAAGGAGTAGGTTATAAATTTGATTTTTGATTCTGAGATTTGTATAAGAATATCACCATAAGACAGATTACCATTATGATTACCGTGTTGGTGACGGTGATCAATATGGTCTTGATATGGATAGGTGAGCAGTTTTTTGGCCAAATAGGATTTACTATTATGGCAGTAATAATGTTGATGACCAATTTTTTGATTGTCAGATTTTTTCTTGAAAAGTATGTATTTCGGAAAATCAAACTGATCTACAAGCTCATCTACGATTCTAAAAAGGACAAAACGATCAAAGACATAAATGCAGAAAGTCTCGCTGATGTCAATGCCAAAGTGATGGAATGGGCAGAAAGTACCAAACAAGAGATCGCTACCCTAAAATCACTAGAAGAATACCGCAAAAACTATGTAGGCAACATCTCTCATGAGCTAAAAACACCGATATTCTCTATACAAGCATACCTACATACCCTCATAGAAGGTGGATTGTATGACGAGAATATCAATAAAGACTATCTACAGCGAGCAGCTGACAATACTGAACGACTACAGAATATTGTAGAAGATCTAGACGTCATCACCAAGCTAGAATCAGGTCAAGCAGAATTGGACATCAAAAAATTTGACCTTCGGGAATTGGTCAGAGATATCTTCTTGGATCTTAAGGCCATAGCTAAGAAAAAACGAATCACCCTCCAACTAAAAGAAGGTGCGTCTCAGTCTTTTTTTGTACTAGCAGATAGAGAAGCCATCCGACAAGTCTTTACCAATCTGATCATCAACTCCATAAAATATGGCAAAGAAGGTGGAATGACCAAAGTATCTTTTTATGATATGGAAACAGAAATTCTCACTGAGATATCAGACAATGGTATCGGTATTGAAGAAAAACATCTAAAACATGTATTTGA
>JBGSOH010000022.1:0-18847 GCA_041739205.1 Saprospiraceae bacterium | reverse complement strand
ACTATACACCGGGGCAGACTCTAAAGATTCAATATCATTGGGGGAAATGATGTACTGTAAAGAATCTGAAAATGGGTTTTGAGAAAAGGCAATAAAGTGCACACAGCTAAATACAAGCATGGCAACCACCTTATTAAAGATGAGGTTTTTCATTCTACAGGTTGAGTTTATGGTTCTACAATCTATTCAAGAGTATTATCAGTTCTCTTGAAGTCTCAAAGGTATGACAAAAATCTAGGATAACAAAACAATAATTACAAATAATATAATACGATTTTATCATTTCTATATGAAATTGATAATCAATGTAATATATAGTTATTTTTCCTTTGTTTTGTGATTTTGTTAATAATTATTTAATAATGAACTACATTTGTAGTTGTAAATATTGTCGTATGAAATTCAATGTTAAATATCTTATAGCCTTGATTCCAATCTTGTTGGTTTCAGGTATCATTTACTATCTCAGTGACATTGTTACGTATATTTTGATTGCTTGGGTTATATCGATGGTGGGCGCTCCCGTGGTTGTTTTTCTTCGAAAATTTATGAATAAAAACATAGCTGCCATTCTTACTTTAAGTTTATTTGTGCTTAGTTTTTTGTTTTTGGTTTGGATTTTTGTACCACCTTTGGTAAATCAAGTTGAAAATTTATCCAAAGTAGACTACAATAGGGTAGTGTTGGCCCTAGAAGAACCCATTAAAGACTGGGAGGAGTGGCTTGTAAATAAAAAACTAATGATCGACCAAGACTCCATATTAGACAAATCTGAGACACCCCAAGATGTTCCAAAAAACTTCATCACTCACCAAATTTTATTAGATTCATTTCACCAAAAGGTAGATACTTCTGTTCAATCCTACAAGTCAATAAACTTACTTATAAATGTTCATTCGGAAAGTCTAACACCCATGCAAAATATTGAAAATGAGCAATCTAGCGATAAAGACTTTTTTGGTAAGTTCAAAAATATGATTTCAGATTATCTTAATCCAGCTACCATTCAATCTATCTTTGGCTCTACTGTCAATGCTTTTGGCAATATAATCGTTGGTGTTTTCTCAGTATTTTTTATTGGCTTTTTCTTTTTGAGAGAACAAGGACTTTTTGACAACATCATTGCTGCTTTGGTGCCTGTGACATACGAGGGGCATGCTAGGCAAGCCGTAGATGAAATTAGTAAGTTGTTGATTAGGTATTTTATTGGTATTTTATTTCAAGTGGTTATAGTTACGGTTATTGTGTCTTTACCACTCACATTAATGGGCGTTAAAAATGCGTTATTGATAGGTTTTTTTGCAGGAGTTATGAATGTCATTCCCTATATTGGACCAATCATTGGGGTAGGATTTGGATTGATGATTACACTTTCATCCAATCTGGAAGTACCATTCTATTATGAGATGGTACCTATTTTATTTAAGGTTATAACTGTGTTTGCCATTATGCAACTTATTGATAATGTGTTGCTTCAGCCAAATATTTTTTCAAAAAGTGTTAAAGCACATCCATTAGAAATATTTATTATTATCATGGTAGGTGCAAAAATAGGTGGCATATTAGGTATGGTATTGGCTATTCCTTTTTACACAGCCTTTAGGGTAATAGGTAAAGTGTTCTTAAGCGAATTTAAGGTAATTCAAAAACTTACCAAAAACATGTAGGTATAAATAAAATAAAACTATATAGACACTCATCAATATCCCATACAAGCAATGAGGATGTCTTTATATATAGCACTATTTTCGCCACGTCTGACACCAACGCCTTTTGAATTTAAATCTGCTTTTTTTAAAGCTTGAAAGACCTTTTTCAACTGTGATGGTGGATAATTATTGGCAGCAACTTTGTAATCTTTGACAAAAAAAGCAGTACCAAGTCCTAATAGTTTTGCTAAATTCTGGTCACTCTCCTTGGCATTCATTGCGGTAATAAAAACTTTATTAAAGTAACTATATAAACTTCCTACGATCACAACAGGGTGGTTTGCACTGGCATTCTCACTAAAATACCTAACAATTAAACTAGATTTGGCAAAGTTTTTATCACCAAGCGCTTTTTGTAATTCAAAAACATCAAAATCTTTACTAACGCCAATTTGGTCTTTTACATCTTCTATGGTGATGCTATCTCCTTTTTTGACATTCAACACCAATTTATCTACTTCATTAGTTATCTTGCTAAGGTCTGAACCTAAATATTCTGATAATAAATCTGCAGCTGCTGGTTGAATGGTATGCCCTAAGTTTCTTATATATGAAGTAATCCAAGGGGCAATTTTATCTTGGTAAAGTTTTTTTGATTCAAAAACGACGGCTTTAGAATCGAGCAGTTTTGCGAACTTAGTCCGTTTGTCTACTTTTTTGTATTTGTGACAAATTACCAAGATAGATTGATTAGAAGGTTTTTCTACATAACTAGCCAAATCTTGTAATGTCTTCATGTCTTGGGCTTCTTTTAAAATAATTACCCTGTAACTTGACATCATGGGAAACTGGCGAGCTTCGTCGATTATGGTTTTAAATTCTGTATCCTTTCCATATACCACAACTTGATTAAAAGCTTTTTCGCCTTCTGTAAGAACATTATTTTCTATATAATCGCTAACTACATCTATAAAATAAGGCTCGTCACCATGTAAAAAATATACTGGGTGATACTTACCATGTTTTATTTCCTTTATGATGTCTTCGTGCGTCATATTGAGTAAAAATAATGAATGAATTGCTTGTTAGAAATGAGCATTTATAAAATTAATAATCAATTATTGTAAATTAGTTATTACATTTGCCGTTGCCAATTTAGTCGGGGAATTAGCTCAGTTGGCTAGAGCGCTACGCTGGCAGCGTAGAGGTCACCGGTTCGAGCCCGGTATTCTCCACATTTTTTAAAGCTGACTAGATTTTAATTTCACAGTCCTTAAACATTGGGTCTGTGTAAATAAAAGTTTCTGACTTTTTCTTCTGCAACCACTTCATAAAATACTCATTTTTCTTACTCTCTTTTGCAAAATTTGAGATTTTATCAAAGTCTTCTTTCATATTGGCTTTATGAGGTTTTGAAATTGATTGTAGTTTTATCAATCTAAATCCCTTCTTGCCGTCTGGCAAAGTTATCTCTAACGGTTTTGACAATTGTCCAGGTTTCAATTCAAATATTGCGAAATAAGTATCTGGATCAAAGTCATCAGCAGCAAAAAAAGTATTATTTGACCTATCGTTTTTCACCCTTCCGTTATTAGAATATGAAGGTAATGCTTTTAAGGAGTTTTGCTTCACGGCTAGTTCAAAACTTAGGGAATCATTTATGATCAAATTTCTTACAGAATCTAATTTGTTTTTTGCTAACTCAAGATCAGCGGAGGTAATTTCTGGTTTGATCAATACGTGCCTAGCTCTCACTGTGTTACCACGTCTTTCTATTAATTGAATGAAGTGAAAGCCAAATTCTGTTTCAATTATTTCTGAAATTTCATCTTTTGCTAGCGAAAATACGGCAGCTTCAAATTCAGGAACATACACGCCTCTTTTTGCGTATCCAAGATCACCCTGTCTCAAAGCAGAGCCAGGATCTTGTGAATGTTGGCTAGCTATTGTTTCAAAAGTTGCTTCACCTGAAACTACCTTATCCCTTAACATGGTGATTTTGTCAAGGGCTTTCTGTCTCTCTAGGGCATTCACTTTTGGTGTGACTATTATTTCAGAAATTTCCATTTCAGATTTAAAATACGGCAACGAATCTTTTGGTACGGTATTAAAAAACTTTTCTACTTCCTTAGGCGTAATTTCAATACTAGACATCAATTTGTATTGCATCTTTTCGGCTAGGATCTTGTGTCTTTGATCATCTCTAAATCTATTTTTCATTTCAGCAATGGTCGCGCCATAATAATCTTCAAAAAACGATTCATCTCCATTCATTTGGCGTAAAATCGACTCAAATCGATAGTCAAGTTGAACTTCCACCTCTTCATCAGTGATTTCTACACTGTCTATTTTAGCATGGTAAACAACAAGCTTTTGTGCTATTATATTATCTAAGATGATGCACTTGACATCTTCATTGATACTTGGGTCTTTTGACTTTGCATAAGAGAATTCTTCTTCAATTTCTGAAAGTAAAATATATTCACTACCAACTTTTGCAACTACTTTGTCGACCAATTTCTCCTGAGCTACTGAAGAGCTATTTATCATGAAGAAAATAATCATACCACTTATAAATCGAATTAAATTCATCTATTCTATTGATTTAGTTTAAAAATTTCAAATTCATCATTCTTTTTACCTTGAAGGTAAAGTTCCTGTCTTTTATTTTTCAGAAGGTTTATCTTACGATCACCAAGAATTATTTTGTTAATCTTATCTTCTATATATTCAAACGGTGGAATTTCATTTTCGCTGTAAAAATTTAGAATTTTAACAAAATATTCAGATTCTCCGTCTTTTTGCTGAAACACTTTATTTTTACTAAGCTTAGCATTATCAAGCATATCTTCAGGAACAAATGCTTTGAGATCATCCACCGTTATCCACTTTGCAGTATCTAAAAAATGGAAAGAGGCTTTTTCTTTGATATAAAAAGTCGCTTCAGTGATGTCCTTACTTTCGAGCAATCTTTTAAGTGACGAAATATTTTTTGATTTAGAAGGTATCTTTGCCACCATACATTTAAGGATAGGGTGGGAGAGACTAAACTGTTTTAGATTACCTGTATAAAAATTTATTTTTTCACTTTGTTCTACGACTGTATCTAGCTGACTTTCAATTAATTTCTTTTCATAGTTGTACACTAATAGAGATGATCTATAATCTTCTATGAGCTTGTTAAGATTGATGTCAGCAGCTACATTTTTTTCGGCTTCAATGATCATCAAGTTCTCTTTTATCCAATTTTCAATAAACCCATCTACAATTGCTGCGCTGTCCGTAGGCGAAGTCATGTCATGAATTAAACCATCGAGCTGAGATTGAAACAAATTACGATTACCAACCTTTACAATGACAGGATCTTTTGATTTTTGGTTAAAATTAAAACCATCTTTACATCCGGTATGTAAAAACAAAGAAAAAATAGCTATGTGAAGGCAATACTTCAAAGCGACTTACTTTTTAATAATTTTTTGTAAGACATCTTCAACAACCTTCACTTCGTAAGATTTTTTTAATTCTAATAACCATTCCTTTTCTAAATAATCTTGATAATCTGCCACCACATAGCCCTTAGCTTCTGAAAGGCTTTTTGGTTTAGAAGGTATTATTTTATTTACTTTCTTAAATGTATATGTGTCTTTATTGTTAAAAGCCAAAGTACTTAATACATTTTCCTTCCATTCCACATCAGAAACTTCTTTTGCTCCTTTTTCGAAATCTGACTTTTTGCTAGTTACAATTTTTGACTTTTTATTGAATTTTTTCTCTACCTTTTCTGCTTTGTTTTTGGCAGCATATTTATATATCTTTTCAGCTAGTTCTTTATCGACTGTTGCAATGTTAAATTCTGTGGTTTCTGCTTTTTCATCCCACATATAGATATTTGGTCTTGTTTCGAAAAAAGCTTTAAGTCCTATCGTATCTTGATTTGCCTTATCCCATACGTTAATTTTGGTGGCTTCAAACAACAAGATACCTTCTTCGTATTCTCTCATAAGAGATTTAAAGTCAGGATATTTTACTTCCAAAGATTTTTCTTCAAATGACATCACAGCATCATTCACATACTCATTGTACAATTCTTCCACGGTTTCAATAAGTGGCTTTGATTTATCATATTTTAACCTTGTTTTTGTATTCTTTTTACAATAATCGGCAAAATCTTTAACACTATATTTATTATCTCCGCCAATTGCAAATAATTGAACAGTAGGTGTTTGTTCATTTGGAGACCACTTGAATGAATAAAACTCTTCGTCTAAATTTTCTGTAAATCGCTCAAGTTCTTTTAAGTTTTCTACAAAACCTGATGACTGTTTAATATCACTTATCAGTTTTGTTTTTGCTATATCAAACCTAGGGTCTTTACCTATTTGTGCTTTATTTCTCTTTACAAAAAGTTCATAAGTATCCATATTAGGTTTAGAGAGTCTTTTTATAATATGCCATCCTGACTTTGTCATGATAGGACTAGCATAGCCGCCATTTTCTGTGATTTTGAATGCAGCATCTTCAAAAACTCTATCATAAGTATTTATACCAAAAACAGGTAATTTACCATTGTTCTTGACAGAGTTTTTATCTTTAGAGTACTTGGTCACTAAACTTTCGAAACTTGCCCCTGCTTTAACTGCCTGGTAAATACTATCAGCTAAAACCTTGTTTTCAGGATCTAGTAGTATATGCGCTGCTTCTAAAGATCCCCGTGCAGGTCTTTTATCAGTAACTTTAATGATGTGATATCCTATTTTTGTTTTTAGAATATCTGATGTTTCGCCTACCTTAGTATTATATAACGCACTCTCTAACTCATAGAAACCTGCAGGGAGTTTTGCCGTAAAGTATCCCATATCTCCGCCTTTACTAGCCGTTGTTTTGTCCTGAGAAAACTGTTGAGCCAATTCTTCAAATTTCTGACCTGCCGCCAATTTGAGTTTTACATCTTTTATTTTTGCTTTTGCTTCTTCTCTTACTATGTAAGTACTATTTTCCGCAGCTGGTATAAAAATATGACTGAAAGCTACATCCGTCTTCATCCTTTCGTACAATTCACGTAGAATATAATCTGTTACTTCCTTATCGATTAGATAAGAACTTGCAAGTTGTTTTCTGTAACCTTCTAATTCTGTTTTTAAGGCAGTAATAGTGTCTAGTTTAAGTTCTCTTGCTTTTTCAACCTTAAGTTTGAATTTTGTGTAAAGATCTAAATATTCATTTACACTTTTTGCCGAGTAATCAGCTGCACCACCGTTATTTTTCTCATAAATGTACTTAAATTCAGATACCTTGACATCTGACTTACCTACTTTCATGAGGATATCTTCGTTGGTTTGGGCATTTAATAAAGTAAATGACAAACAAAACAATACAATTAAAACTCTAGATAACATATTATAATTTTTTGCTATTTAAAAATTAAGGTGCAAAATTAGAAAATAAAAATGAATAACGAGTATCTTTATTATTTATTTTAATAGTGAGACATTAGTTTAATAATCTGACAAATACATAGATACATATTAAACGCAATATCATCCTTGCTGTTTTCTGGTAGATATAATTATGATTTTTAATAAATATTTAGGTTAATCAAGCTGTAAACCAATTTTGTCACAATTTCATGCTGAAGTTTGACAAGTTTACAATTTTCACGAAAAAATAGCGCCAAAATCGTATTCGCTTACCACTTATACAACGGATTTACATCCGAGGTTACAATCGTTACACCTCTACGGGGTTATAGTTAATTAATTATGATTTTTAAATTAAGTACCATAAAAAAGCCATTGAATAAAAAGGCAAATAAATTTATGGGTCAAATCATTTCGAAGGGCTTCAAAAGTCCTTCCATTTTAAGGGAAGGATTTAGGATGGGTAAATTTAGAGGAAATTTAATGTAAAGTTTGTTTATGGAATTAAATTTATGGGTTATATTTGCTGAATCTTTACATAAATCCTTAAAAATTTAAATGATGAGTCAATTTGATAAAAAAGTTCAATTGTACATGGAAGCTTCCAAAGAACTTGGTTTAAAGTTATCGGAAGATTTGATTACTGGAGTTGCTAAAAGTTTAGGTCCTTCTATTTATCTAGCCGATGCGTCTTTGGTTTCGAGTAGTGACAAAGAAGAGCTTGAAAGAGTAAAGGCAAATTTCTTGGTAAAAAAGTTAGGTTTGGCAGATGGGCCTGCGCTTGATGATGCTATAGCAGGTGTTATTGATCAACTAGGAAGTTCAAATAGACAAAAACATAGAGTGTTGTTTTACGCATTACTTGCCGTGAAATTTGGAAAAGAAGGCGACTTTAAATAATCTTTTTTGTATTATAGTTAAACTTTAGGAACGAAGTACTTTGCTGATATCTGAGTGAAGTACTTCGTTAATTTTAATTGTTGTGATAAGTTTTTTTATGGGAATGACATTTTAGGATTTTATCACCATTTAGATGTTTTGAGACAACCTGAAACTAAGCTACCTGAAAGAAATAAGAAAAAAATTGTGCTTACTCAAGATATGTGTCTTTTATTTAATATTTTTGCCCTTCAATATTAAATTAAAAAGATGAATCATTTAGTCGCACCTTCAGTATTGGCAGCTGATTTCGGTAATCTTGTATCACAAATTCAATTAATTAATAGTACAGAAGCAGATTGGTTGCACGTAGATGTAATGGATGGAAACTTTGTACCCAATATATCTTTCGGTCCTGAGATTATAAAGGTTATGCATCAAAACTCCCAAAAACCGCTTGATGTTCATTTAATGATCACTAATCCTGAACAGTACATTGACATATATAGAGAAGCTGGAGCGACTAATATTTCATTTCATCTAGAGGCTACCCACCATGCTCACCGTCTAATACAGCAAATTAAAGCGACTGGGGCAAAAGCTGGTATTGCCATAAATCCTTCTACATCTGTGTCTTTATTAGATGATATCATCGAAGATTTGGATTTAGTTATACTGATGTCTGTAAATCCTGGTTTTGGAGGGCAGAAGTTTATATATAGGACATTGGCAAAAATTGAAGCACTAAAGAATATGATTATCACAAGGAATACCAAAACATTGATCGAAATAGACGGTGGTGTAGGTCTCCAAAATGCGGAGTCTATTTTACAAGCAGGAGCGGATGTACTTGTTGCTGGTAATAGTGTATTCAAAGCAGAAAATCCATCATTGGCAGTCCATGCTTTAAAGAATTTAGGTATCAAGGGGCTTTATGCTTAATGTTGAGCATATGAAAGAATAGTGTTTTGATATAATTTTGGTTCAAAGAATAATGTCATAAATGATAATAATATATAATGACTTACGTTTACTTTGTTTAGTTTAGAAATGATATGAAGAATAAACTTTTTACGATATTTATATTTTTGATGGTTCTTGGACATACTTTTGGACAAGGAGGTGTGGTGTTTGGAGTCATTCGTGATATAGATACTGGTGCAGGGATCGATTTTGTAACTGTTTTTGTAGACGGAACATCCGTATCAACAGAGTCAGATATCAATGGCCAATATAGGATAGAAGTAACGGAAAACCAAAGAGCTACCATAAAATTCTCTCGTCTAGGTTACACAGATCTTTCTATTCAAGTAGAAGCTATGAAGTCTGGACAGAAAAGAAATATTAACGTCAAGATGGTACCCAAATCTACGGAACTAGAAATCGTAGTTCGAGCGGGTAAAATAGAAGATGTAGGCATGGTCAGAGAAGAAGTCACCGAACTAAAAATCCTTCCAACTGCATCAGGTAATTTTGAAAGTATATTACCACACATAGCCTTGGGTGTAAATGCAGGTTCAGGTGGTGAACTTACCTCGCAATATAATGTAAGAGGCGGAAATTATGACGAAAATTTAATTTATGTCAATGATTTTGAAATATTTAGGCCCCAACTTATTAGAAGTGGTCAGCAAGAAGGTCTTAGTTTCCCAAACATTGATCTAATCCGTGACTTAGAGTTCTCGTCTGGTGGATTTGAAAGCAAGTATGGGGACAAAATGTCATCCGTACTAGATATTAGGTATAAAAGACCTGAAGAAGTTCGTGGAAGTGTTACCGCAAGTCTTCTTGGTGCTTCTGCCCATATAGAAGGCAGTAAGCGTTTAGGTCCAAATGCTTATAACAAATTTAGATATTTAGTTGGGGCAAGATACAAAACGAACGCTTATTTGCTTGGTAGTTCTGATGTCAAAGGTGAGTATGTTCCTAGTTTTGTAGATATCCAAGCATATTTAAGCTATGAACTAAGTAAAGAGTTTCAACTTGGATTTATTTCTAATTATAATGGTAGCCACTATAATTTTCAGCCATTATCGGGAAGAAGTAAAAAAGGTACGATTGATTTTCAATTGGAGTTAAACACTGTATTTGAAGGTCAAGAAAGTGATGATTTTGAATATGGTATGAGTGGCTTATCGTTGACATATGTACCTGAACGGAAAAAGAATCCAATGTTTATGAAATTGCTCGCATCGTCTTATAGAGCAAGTGAAGAAGAAAAATTTGACATACTTGGTTATTATAGACTATCACAAATTGAGACAGCTCTTGGCGAGAGTACTGGACAAGAAATCGCCGTATTAGGCACAGGTACTCAGCATGTCTACGCCAGAAATTATTTGTACAATACCATTCATAATGTAGAATATAAAGGTGGCATAGAATTACAAAATGAGTTGGATAAAAATAAAATTCATTTTTTGCAATGGGGCATTAAATATCAATCAGAAACATTTGATGATGTCTTAAGTGAATGGGAGCGTATTGACTCTGCTGGATATTCACTACCTTATTCATCATCTGAAGTCTTACTCTCGAAAGTATTAAAGTCTACCAATCTAATTAAAAACGATAGATTCCAAGCTTATATCCAAGATGGATTTACCATCAAAAATGACAAAAATGAATTTAAATTTTCCATTGGAACTAGAGCAACATATCGGACATTAAATGATGAGTTTTTTGTTAGTCCTAGGGCACAAATTTTATATAAACCATTACAATGGAAACAAGACATCTCATTCAAACTAGCAGGTGGTTATTACAATCAAGTTCCATTGTACAGAGAAATGCGTCGACCTGATGGAACTACAAATACAGATCTAAAATCACAGAAATCGATCCATATAGTAGGAGGCGTTTCCTATGATTTTACTTGGGAACGCATCAGTAATAGACCTTTCCGTATCATTTCTGAAATATATTACAAAAAGCTAACAGATATGGTCTCTTATGAACTAGACAATGTTAGGATTAGATATGCTGGTGAAAATAATTCTACTGGCTATATTATGGGATGGGATTTCAGGATCAATGGAGAGTTTGTACCTGGAGCTGAGTCGTGGATCAATTTATCGTTTCTTAGAGCTCGTGAAAGTCTGAATGGTGTAAATCATTTAAGGTTTGAAGAAGTAGATTCGGTAAGAACAGAAGTCATTGTAAAAGATGTGCCTAGACCAACGGATCAGTTGATGACACTTAATATGTTTTTCCAAGATTATTTACCTAGAAACGAGAATGTCAAAGTCAACTTGAACTTTTCGGTAGGTACTGGGCTACCGTATGGACCGAGAGAAAACAATATTGAGTTTAGAAATTTTTTCAGACTTAAACCTTATCATCGTATCGATATAGGGTTTTCAGTGCAGCTTTGGAAAGCAGAATGGATTAAAAGGAAGCCCAATCACCCGCTACGTTTTTCACAAAATAGTTGGATAAGTTTAGAAGCCTTTAATTTATTACAGATATCAAATCAAGCATCTGTTAATTGGGTGAAAACACTAACAAATGAGGAATATGCCTTGCCAAATAATCTCACAGGAAGAAGAATCAATTTAAGGTTGAGGGTAGATTTTTAGAAATTTCCAGTTTGCATATAAAATGCACTTTTTTGTATTTTAATAATTATTATTTCTAAATCAAAACATAACACTTCTATTATTTATTTGCATCAAGCCTGTTTTCCCACCCTTTTCAGGTGCCTTCACTTCACACATGGTCATGCTCGACCTTTCAGGATCGTTCAGTTATACTTTTTTTCTTCAGCAAAAAAAAGTAAATAAACATGTCATGTCTTCAGCATGAAAATGCCGCCGCTGTTTTGTCTTCTTAACGCTTAAAAGTCATCTTCCCGACGGAAACAAAAAAAACTCGCCATTGAGATTCTTACATTGAATTACTTATTCAATTATTCAAGATTTGTTCCTTGATTTTATATTGTTCACGCTAAGGACATGACTAATTTGGCTCAAACAGTTTTTTGCCTATTCCGTCTCCAGTAACTTTTAAACTAAAGACAAAAAAGCGGTGAAATTACGTCTAAAGAATATATGTTAATCTAATTAAAATATTACTACCATTTTGTTCAATTTGTTGTATACTTAAATTTTATTTCCGATTGTGCTTTTGGCATAATTATTTTAACTTTGCATTTTCTTCATTGTAAATTTATATTAGGTGCAATCTCTTCTAAAATCTTTCTTTCTATCATTATTATTTTTTTATAGTAGTTCAGCCTTCTCTCAACCATGGTTACCCCAACAAGACGAAGAGTCTAAGCCATTAAGCTTTTATGATATTCAGAAGTCTTTTAATGAATACTGGAAAGATCGAGAAATAGAAAAAGGAAAAGGCTGGAAACAATTCAAAAGATGGGAACATTATTGGGAAAAAAGAGTAGACAAGTTTGGAAATTTCCCACCATCTGGCGTTATCTTGGAAGAAATTCAAAAGTATAAAAAAGCGCATAAAAAAAGTGGGAACCGTGTGCTTACTGCCAATTGGACAAGTAGTGGGCCAAGTACATCTTCAGGTGGATATGCTGGCATCGGTAGGATAAACAGCGTAAGTTTTCACCCATCAAATACAGATATCATATATGCAGGAGCAGCGGGTGGAGGATTGTGGAAAACTATCAATGGTGGAACTTCTTGGTTTACAAATACAGATGATTTAGCCGTTTTGGGTGTATCAGGTATCATAGTACATCCAACAAACCCGAATATTGTTTATATAGCTACAGGTGATGGAGATGGTGGTGATAATAATTCCGTAGGCGTTTTGAAGTCTGATGATGGCGGAGCTACATTCACCAATACTGGTTTAAACTGGAGTGTTACGAGTGGTAGGTTGATCAGAAGAATGATTATTGATCCCGATAATTCAGATGCATTGCTGGTAGCTACTTCCAATGGGATTTATCGAACTGTCAATGGTGGCGTTGATTGGGTACAAGAACAAAGTGGCAATTTTTACGATATAGAAGCAAAATCTACAGGATCTTCCAATACTTTTTATGCATCTTCGGGAGCTAGTGTTTTTAGATCTACAAATAATGGTGATACTTGGACTAGTATTTATACGGTTTCAAATAGTAATAGATTATCTATTGCGACTACAGCAGCGAATGCTGATTATGTGTATGTCTTAAGTTCGTCCGCTAGTAGTAATGGCTTTAACGGAGTATATAGATCTACAAATTCAGGTAGTAGTTTTGCTCAAATGTCCAATACACCCAACTTGCTAGGATGGTCATCCACAGGCTCAGATGGTGGTGGTCAAGGTTGGTACGATCTAGCGTTTACAGCTGATCCATCCAATGCAGAAACGGTATATGTGGGCGGAGTAAATACTTGGAAATCTACAAATGGTGGAACTACTTGGAGCATCAAATCACATTGGGCAGGAGCACCTGGTGTTCAAACAGTTCATGCGGATAAACATGTCATGGAGTGGCAAAATTCTGTCCTTTGGGAAGGTAATGATGGTGGTTTGTATAAATCTGCAAATGGAGGTAATACATGGAGTCACATGTCAAATGGAATGGTCATCAGTCAAATGTATAAACTTGGTATCTCCCAAACGGATACTAAAGTAATTGCTGGCTTACAAGATAATGGTACAAAATTAATGAATAATAATGGCAACTGGTCAGATGAAATAGGAGGTGATGGTATGGAATGTGCCATCAACAGTGTCAATTCAAATATCATGTATGGTTCTCTTTATTTTGGGGAGATTAATAGATCTACCAATGGCGGAAATTCTTGGTATGATATACAGAATAATATTACTGGTCAACCGGAAGGTGCTTGGGTTACGCCGTATATGTTAGATCCTTCGACACCAACTACCATTTATGCAGGTTTTGAAAATGTGTATAAATCAACAAATCAAGGAAATGATTGGACAACCATAGGATCTGGTATTGGGACCTATAAAAAAGAATTTCTTTCCGTTTCTAAATCCAATAGCAATTATATATATACAGGAAGATACAATAATATAAGAAAAACAACAAATGGCGGTTCTTCGTGGACCTCGCTGAATCCTCCTGGATCAAATTTGGCCATGATTGAAATTCATCCTACAGATCCAGAAATCATATGGGCAGTACTCCAAAATTATTCATCTGGACAAAAAGTATACAAATCCATTAATGGAGGTACTACATGGACAAACATAAGCGGTACACTACCCAATCTACCCGTAAATTGTATCATTTACCAAGAAGACACGCCTGATGGGTTATATATTGGAATGGATGCAGGAATCTTTTATAAAGATGATACTATGTCAGACTGGGAATTATTTTCTGACGGATTGCCAAATGTAGAAATAACGGAATTAGATGTCAATTATAGTAACAATTCCATTTATGCTTCTACTTATGGTAGAGGGATATGGAAGTCAGAATTAGTGGATAATCTTCCATCATGCTTTCCGCCTGTAAACGTTCATGTAAGTGAAATAACAACTTCATCTGCTAAACTAATTTGGAGTAATCCGTCCGTTCCACCAAGTTCGTACGAATATGCCATCACGCTTAATCCACAAGCCCCACAAAATGGTAATGCTATAAGTGCACCACCATATATAGCCACAAACTTACAAAGCGCTACCTTTTATTATTTTCACGTAAGAAGCGTTTGTGGATTTACTGAATATTCCAATTGGGTGACGGTCGGGCCTATTAAGACTTTACCTAAATGTGACGACAATTTTTATGATTCAGGTGATATTAATGAGAATTATGATGATAATGAAGACATAACGGTGACCATATGTCCAGAAAATCCAGCATTTGCTATACAATTAGAATTTACAGAGTTTGATGTCGAAACAGATTGGGATGCATTGTATTTATACGATGGTATTAGTACTACATCTCCACAGATATCTAGCGGTAATCCAGAGACACAGGCTGGTTTTCCTGCCGGCGGTTTTTACGGTACAACTTCGCCAGGAATAGTGACATCTTCGTATTCATCAGGATGTTTGACGGTTAGATTTTTAAGTGATGTTTCAGTTACGGAACTAGGATGGTCTGCCAAAATAAACTGTTTGCCCCAGTGTGGATTTAAGGTATTTAATACAAATGACAGAGGGATTGGGTCGTTGAGAAAAGAAATAGAATGTGCGGTAGATGGCCAAGAAATAACATTTTTTCCTGACGTATTTGGTCAAACTATCTTTTTGACAACAGGTCCTATTGTTATCGACAAAAATATTAATATCCATTTTACGCCAGGCAATGGAATTACACTTCGAACATCAAATGTGGGTCCAATTTTTGACGTTTTGCAAGGTAAACAACTCTCTTTAAAAAACATGACCATCTATGGTGGCAATAATGCTAATGGAAGTGCATTGATTAATTCTGGTAATTTGACGTTGGACAATGTCATTATTTATCAGAGTCAGGGAAATCCGAATTTGAACAGCTCAATTCTAAACCAAAACAACGGAACCATACATGTTCTTAATAATACACAAGTAAAAAAGGAATAATCTTAATCTGGGGTCGACTAAAATACGCATAAATAGCGAACAAAGTCTGTTGCCATAGCCAGTTTTTATAATTTCAAATTTATCATGCTTGATTTCTCTATATCTAATTAATAAATCTTCCTTTTTAATTCAGCAATTACTTCTATTGTTGTTCAAAAATAATCTTTCTTTCTGTACTCTTTTTATACATGTTTTTAAGTGGAATCTCTCCGTTCGCAGTTGAATCATAGTTTTTACTATTTGGGTTGAGAATATATTCGACTTGATAATCGATCATTTTTTCAAAAGGAATAAGGAAGCCCTTCGTGTCGCATTGCTCAATGTTACCTTCCTTAAGCAAATTTAAGACAGTATAAACTGACTCAATAGTGCTAAGACAAAGAGATTCTGGCTGTTGCTTGATAATAAATTTTGATTTTATCGTATTATCAAAACTCACTCTTTTTAGTTTTTGCAAGTTCTTACTTAATTTAAGCATTTTACGGGCGCAGGACCATGTGCCATCGAGCAGAAAGATGTATGGATGATTACCCATAAAAGCGTTTATTTCTGAACTTTTACTTTTCGATAAGTTGAAACTATCTTTACCTGGATAAAGTAAAAAAGAACAACTTTCTGCTTTATTCAGTATTTCATTTACGCGATTATTATGGGTGAAATCGACATCAACTATAATTTCTGAATTTTCAAGTTGAAGCTTAGTCATAATCCCCGTTCCGTTTTTTTCTTTTTTATACTCCTTCGGGTGCATAAGAATAATAAAACGAGTCTTAGTCTGGAAAGGATTAATGTGTTTACAAATGCATGTGCTTGAAGGTCTAAAGCATTTATAACATTTGATTCTTGAATTTTTTATTTCTTTTTGCAAAGGGATTTTATTTTTGTAATTGGGTATAACCAACTTATGCCAACAACAAACCTACAACACCCATACGGTTTTTCCAAACTAATAATAGAAAATCTAAGTAATACGTATAATTCATCATTTTCTTCTCCATCTATCTATCGAGTAAAAGGTCAAATGGATTGTGTAAAGTGGAACTTTATTTATTTGACAATTGAAAATTTAGGCTTCTGATTCGGAGGGAATTTTGAATTATTTTTATACCTTTTTGTCAAACGACCTTTAGAATCATGATTCAAATTTCGTATTAAGTGGGTTTCGCATATTGGGACTTCCAGTTTCAATAAATACTTTTAACCCATGAATCATAATTTCCACTTCCTTTCCCATTTTCATTTTGATAAAAGGGTTTAATAGCCTAACGAAAAAATTATTTGGCAAGTAATGTGATTGCATGATAAATTCAGTCTTGTTTTTATCAATTTCATGGAATTCAGCGGCAAAAGACATATTTGAAAGCATTTTTGTAATGCCGAAAGAATCATTTTCTAAATGAAATTCTGCCCTGTCTTTACCAAACATTGCAATGCATCTCGTTTCTATGCTGCCCCTTTTACCATTTACAATACATTCATTTCTTCTTAATTGGCCAGGAGATGCCATTTTTTCGTCATAATGGGAATTTTGAACGTCTTGTGTCCATTTAGATAATAGTGACTGGTCATTAAACACCTCCCAAACTTTATCTCTTGAAGTGTTTATTATTATTCTTTTGTCTAATTGTAAGGGCGATTTCAACTGTGTTTGCATATTAAATTGTTTATTATTTAATACTTAGACAAACTAGCTTTCTGTTTCGGACGGATTTTCTAAAACTTTTTTTAATTTTCCTATTTCAACCCATTTTTCAGCATTTTCTAAAAAATACGTTGTAACTAAGGAGTTGTTAGCATTTAAAGGATCTAAGGACTTCACCATTTCCAATCTAATATTCAATAGTTTTTCTCTATTTTCATTGTTTTTTTGTTTTGATAGTTTGAGCTGATTTACTTCTACTTGGGCGTTTTGTTTAGGATTAAGGATTCCAGTTAACTCTGAACATTGATTACAAACTCCATTTTGATTAACAATGGCACATCTTTTTTCAAAAATATTTGTGAGTATATTTCGAGCGTCTGCAATAGCATGCTTTACTTTACCTTCAGAAAGCTGAGTGATCTCAATTATTTCTTTGACCTTAAAATCATAAACTTCTTTCAATAAGAGGCAAATTTGTTGCTCTAGTTCTAATGTTTTATTCATACAATTAAAACAATAAACCAAATGTTCTTTTATTTCGTATTGTTTTTCGGGAGTAGATTCAAATACATTCTTAAATGAAGTCCAATGTTCAGCTGATTGCATGTGTAATGCTGCGCCATAATCTTGTGTATTTTCAAGCCAGCGTTTTTGTTTGGCAAGTTGGTTTTTTGAAAGATTTAGAGCTATTGAAAATACCCAAGTTTTAAAAGATGATTCGCCTTTAAATGTTGCAATATTCTGCTGCACTTTTATGTATGTTTCCTGGACAATGTCTTCCGTATCTTGTCTATTTGTCAGCATACGGAAAATGAATGATTGAAGTTCTGCTTTGAATTTTAGAAAGTCTTGTATGAATTCCTGATTTGGCATGTCTGAATATTTGTTATTAATGTTTTGCAAAGAGTTGTTAGTTAAGAAAGGTTGCTTATTAAGTCCCCGTACTCGGTACTGGTGGCGAATTAACAAATGTTGATACAATAATCCTTGGTACAAATTTATGTAAAATATTTGATACGTTTTTTTAATTTCCACTGGCACCTAAACACTTGTCGGCATCTTGTTTTGTAATTTTTAGATTACAGTTCCTAAGTTTGAATCAATTAGTATAAATTATTTGATGCAAGTATCGTATCATTATTCTTAAATAGATTTTATATGTATCGTTTTGTTCCTATTGAATAAGCTACCACCTACTATATTTCCATAACAAACCTACGACACACAGGCGGTTTTTCAAAACATTTCCAAAATAAATAGGGAGTGTAGAATACTTATTTCTTCCTTTTCCATCTATAGCTGATATATCTGTGATGGAGGGAGTGTATGATGTCTCGATTACCTAGTAACACTAGCCGATTACTTTGTAATCAGTTGGCGTATCTTTGCAACACTTAAGTGTTCTAAAGATTCACTTTGATGTTATTAAGTGATACTTGAATGTTGCAAAGCAACGTTAAAGCGTTCGTTAATTTGTTTTAAGTGTTACAAAGAAACGTGAGAGTGTAAAAAATAATGTGTAAACTCCAGAGAAGAAAAATTAGGCATTTTCTAAAAATTGATCAAAGATAATAAGAATTTGATTATGAATTATGCCAAAGTCACGAATTGGCTTTGTCCATTTTGATTGAATTTGGTCAATAGCCATGAAAACAGACTTTAAAGCAGCTTGGTCATTTGGAAAAATGGTCTTTGTTTTGGTGAATTTTCTGATTGCACGATTTACACCTTCGATAGTATTGGTGGTGTAC
>JBGSOH010000020.1:0-13848 GCA_041739205.1 Saprospiraceae bacterium | reverse complement strand
AATCTTGATCCTACCACAGGTCATAATGTACAACCGTTTTATGATGTGACAGGTACTTGGTATCGATATAATGGAGCTACAAGTGTAGATGGTACTTCATTTACTGTATCAAACACGAGTGATACCTATTTCTTACAACCTTCTGAAATGCTAATATTTACAAATTTTGAGATTGATGTATGTACAGATGTGCGTGTGACTGCAAATGCAGGATTGCACTCGCTACGTGATGCCATCGAATGTGCTTCAGATGGTGATGAAGTCCTGATAGAATTTCCTGTTTACAACCAAACCATTACGCTAAATAGTCCTATTGATATTGATAAAAATATAACGATCTCAGGCTTTCCATCTAAGAATGTAACGATAAGTGGCTCAGATTTTTCTGGAAGTGTATTTAGTATTGCAATTGGTAAATCGGTTACCATGAATGGATTTAAGATATCTTGTGCTCAAGGAAATTCCGATGGAAGGTGTCTTGTAAATAGTGGTACTCTGACCTTGGATGATGTAAATCTGCATGATGATATTGGTCACCCAACCATAGGTAGTTCTTTGTTAAATACAACTTCGGGTGTTATTATTATCGAAAATACAGTGGAGATTAATAGATAAATAAAGATTAAAGTTACTTTTGCATTTTATCAGCTAAAAGGAATATTCGCTTTCTAAATAAGAATCATCATGAAGATCATATGCATAGGCCGTAATTATTTAGACCACGCCAAGGAACTCAATAATCTTGTGCCAAAGTCACCGTTAGTATTTATGAAACCACCATCTGCCTTGCTTACAGACAATAAACCTTTTTATCATCCTGACTTTAGTACTGATATTCATTACGAACTAGAAGTGGTGCTTCGTATTAAAAAAAATGGAAAAGCGATACAAACACCTTTTGCATCTTCTTATTATGACCAAATCGGACTTGGTATAGATTTTACAGCTCGTGATCTTCAGGACCAATGCAAAGAAAAAGGTCATCCATGGGAAATTGCAAAAGCATTCGACCACTCAGCTGTCATCAGTCCTTTTGTGGATTTAGATAATTATGATCGAAGTGCGATAAAGTTTCAATTGCAGAAGAATGGGGTAGTGGTACAAAATGGTAATACTGCTGACCTAATTTTTGATTTTGACTTCTTGATTTCATATGTTTCTAAATATTTTACTTTGCAGCAAGGCGATTATATTTTTACAGGTACGCCTGCAGGTGTAGGCCCTATTGCAGTAGGAGATACTTTGGAAGGATACCTAGAAGGTCAGAAAATACTTGAATGCAAAATTAAATAGCGGTTATTCTTAGAACTCCATATTTTATTGGAAATTTGATGAATATTTAACATACAGAAAATAAAAACTTCTGTAAAACCACAAAAACGTATAAAATAAATCAATTATAACTTGGTGAAAGCGTAAGATATTAATTACTTTTGCCCGTGTACAATGATCCTATCAATCTAAAACTTAAATTATGCCATATTTATTTACGTCTGAGTCTGTATCAGAAGGACACCCTGACAAAGTTGCAGATCAAATATCTGATGCGTTGGTCGATCACTTTTTAGCGTTTGATCCATCATCAAAAGTAGCTTGTGAAACATTAGTGACCACTGGTCAAGTTGTACTCGCAGGTGAAGTAAAATCAAAAACATATCTTGATGTCCAACAGATTGCTAGAGATGTCATCAAAAGAATTGGGTATACCAAATCTGAATACATGTTTGAAGCAAATTCATGTGGTATTTTGTCAGCTATTCACGAACAATCACCTGATATCAACCAAGGTGTAGAACGTGCCAATAAAGAAGACCAAGGTGCAGGCGATCAAGGTATGATGTTCGGTTATGCATCCCATGAAACGGACAATTATATGCCTTTGGCTTTAGACCTTTCTCATAAAATACTTCAAGTTCTTGCAGATATTCGTAAGGAAGGTAAAAAAATGAAATACCTTAGACCTGACTCAAAATCACAAGTGACTATAGAATATTCTGATGATAATCAACCTATTAGAATAGATAGTATTGTAGTTTCTACACAACATGATGATTTTGATGAAGATGAAAAAATGTTGGGAATTATCCGTCAGGACGTGATTAATATTGTCATTCCAATAGTGAAAAAATCGCTTAAGAAAGAGCTTCAAAAACTCTTCAATGACGATATCACCTACCATATTAACCCAACAGGAAAGTTTGTAATCGGTGGTCCTCACGGTGATACAGGATTGACTGGAAGGAAAATAATCGTAGATACATACGGAGGTAAAGGTGCGCATGGTGGTGGAGCATTTTCTGGTAAAGATCCAAGTAAAGTAGATAGGTCTGCTGCTTATGCTACTAGACACATAGCTAAAAATATGGTTGCAGCGGGACTTTGTGATGAAGTGTTGGTACAAGTTTCTTATGCGATTGGTGTCGCTCAGCCTACAAATATCTATGTAAACACTTATGGAACTGCCAAGGTAGCTTTGAAAGATGGTGAAATAGCAGAAAAGATCTACAAGATATTTGACATGAGACCATATGCAATCGAAAAACGTCTTAAACTTCGTACACCTATTTATTCAGAAGCAGCTGCTTATGGTCATATGGGACGTACATCAGAAGTAAAAGAAGTCAGTTTCAAAGATGGTTCTGGCACAACGAAGACTTTAAAAGTGGAGACTTTCACATGGGAAAAATTGGATTATGTAGATAAGATCAAGAAGGAGTTTTCTATCAAGAAATAATAGTTTTTGTATAAATATATAGGCCTACTAGATGATTCATTTGGTGGGCCTTTTTTTTTTATGGAACAAATTGAAAAATTGTTGGCGTTTAGGCTCATCTTAAAATCATACCATTTTATAAAGTTTTCTCTATGAATATTTGATCATTTCAGTTTTAATCGCTATTTTCGTTTTCCCATAAATCGTAATAATAGATGGAAGATCAAATTCAAGATACTGAAGATAAAAATTTTAAGTTTAAAGAACTTAGGGTTTATTCGTCCACAGAGTGGCTAGCTGACAATAGAAAGAAGTATCGTCAGGTTTTTGACCGCTATGAAACATCCTATATTTATGCTGAACTATCATTTTACAACAAGTTATTTGACACTGATATTTGGGAAGTCGATATTGAACTCAGGTGTTTTGAAATAAAAAACAATAAAAAACAATTGTGTAATCTGACCTTCAAAAAACAAGTAAGCAAATTTGATAATGTTGTTTATGTCAGAGAAGGATGGGGCAACAAAAAAGAAGGTTCCTTTTGGAAAAAAGGCACTTACTATTGGGAAGCTTGGATAGATGGAGAAAAGGTGACTACCAAATACTTTTACGTAGAAGATGTGGGTGATTTTTCATTATTGGAAGATAGTAATCCTTATGTTTCATTACATTCGCTCAAACTTTATGAAGGTCAATATGATGATGTTCTAGAAGAAGATAGAAGCTATATGATCGCTTTTTCTAGTGAAGAGTCACGTTATATATACACTGAAATAAAACTTGACAACAAAATCTTAGAAGATAATTGGCATTGTGAGTTGTTTGTCAAATTCTATAATGAAAGTAGGGAACTAAAAGGTCAAGTAGTGAGACTACACAATGTAAGGAAAGAAGATAAAATCATAAAAGTAACAGCTGGTTGGGGAGCCAATACAAAAGGATCATGGAAACAAGGTCAATACAGTATTGAAGTCATTTTTATGGATAAATTGCTTGCAGTCGTTTATTTCGAAGTGGGTGACGAGTTTTTGGAAGGTACATCTATAGTCACCTTGCCAAACAAAACGATGCCCATTCCTACCATTGATTCGGATGAAGAGTCATTTGAAGACGTATTTGATAGGTTAAATGCATTGGTCGGCCTATCGGATATCAAGCAGAAAGTAAAAGAACACGCACAATATATTGAGTTTCTAAAACTCAGAAAGATAAAAGGATTTAAGGAGTCAGAACCAATAAATATCCATTCGGTATTTACGGGCAATCCAGGAACTGGCAAAACAACTGTAGCCAAAATGATGGGTTTGTTGTATAAAAAGATCGGTTTATTGTCAAAAGGTCATGTCATAGAAGTCGATCGAGTAGACCTAGTAGGCGAATATATCGGGCAGACTGCACCCAAAGTAAAAGAAGTCATAGAAAAAGCCCGCGGTGGTGTTTTATTTATAGATGAGGCATATGCATTGGCTAGAAGTAATGATGATTCTAAGGATTTCGGCAGAGAAGTTATCGAGATATTGGTCAAGGAAATGTCTAATGGTAAAGGAGATTTAGCCGTCATTGTGGCTGGATATCCGAAGGAAATGAATCATTTTATCCAATCTAATCCGGGTTTAAAATCTAGGTTCAAACATTTTTTTGAATTTACGGACTATCTACCACAAGAACTCATCGAAATTGCTAGATTGCTGTCTCAGTCAAAAGAAATCAGTTTTACGGCAGAAAGTTTTGATTTGCTAAAAGAAATCATTACATCCGCTTATCGAGAGAGAGATAGAGCATTTGGCAATGCAAGATATGTCCAAGACCTTATGGATAAGGCAAAGATGAATATGGCTTTGCGTATCATGGCACGTAAAAATCCGTCTAAAGTTTCTAAACAAGATCTTGCTGAGATTCAGATGGTAGATGTCATCTCATTAAGACCGAAAACTTTAAAACGTATACCAGAAATACCTGTTGACCATGCTTTGCTAAATGAAACATTAAAGGAACTCAATCAACTCGTAGGCATAGACAATATCAAAACACAGATCAATGAAATGGTCAATGTGGTGAGATATTATCGAGAGACAGGCAAAAATGTATTGGCTAATTTTTCTCTACATACCGTTTTTGTGGGCAATCCTGGTACAGGCAAAACGACTGTAGCAAGAATATTAGCAAAGATATACAAAGCACTTGGAATTCTAGAGCGGGGACATATCGTAGAGACTGATAGACAGGGACTTGTGGCTGGCTTTGTAGGACAAACTGCCATCAAAACAAGTGAAAAAATAGATGAAGCTCTTGGTGGTGTATTGTTTATTGATGAAGCTTACGCCTTGAGTAATTTTAATGGTATGCAAGGTGATTTTGGTAATGAAGCCATTCAGACCATACTGAAGCGAATGGAAGACTTAAGAGGGCAGTTTTTTGTCTTTGTAGCAGGATATCCTGACAATATGGAGACATTCTTGAGAGCTAATCCAGGTTTAAATTCTAGGTTTGACAAAACTTTAAAATTTGAAGACTATACACCACAACATTTGGAAGATATTGCCATCAAGATGTTTGACGATGAAGGTTATAAAATTTCTGGCAAACCACTTGTTGCCTTACAAACGCATATGTTGGCGATCTTCCAGAAAAGGGATAAATTCTTCGGAAATGCAAGAACTGTAAGAAAATTGGTCATGGATATTATTAAAAATCAAAATCTAAGAATAGCTGATACACCACTCTCAGCACGTAAGAAAAATATGTCCAATACCATATCTATGGAAGATGTCCTAGGTAGTGCTAAGTCATCTGAAAACGAACAAATACAGAAGAAGGTGATAGGATTCAGAAGTGCGGATAATGGGTGATGAGTGTTTTTATTTGTTCTCTTGGCCATTATTTAGAAAATTCCAACTTTTGTATATTTAGCATTCATAGACTAAATCTAAATTGGACGAGAAGCCCAAATCTTGTAAACCATTCCAATTTTTAATAGTTAACTCCTTAAATCAAAAACTTAAAAATATGATCGATTTAAGTCCAAAAATAATAGACGCATTAAATAATCAAATTAGTTGCGAAGGTTACGCATCTTCATTTTATCTTTCATTGGCTTATTGGTGTGATGATCAAGCTTTGCAGGGTTGTAAGAAGTTTTTTCTTCGTCAGTCTGATGAAGAACGTATGCATATGCTAAAAATCTATGAGTATATGAGCGACTCGGGTGTACGCCCTATCACACCTGCAGTGGAGCAGCCTCCCATCGAATTTGCTAGTATACAGGTAGTTTTTCAGAAGGTATTTGAACAAGAGAGAAGTGTAACAGCATCTATCCACAACTTATTAAAGTTGTCTTACGAAGAAAATGATTTTAATACGCAGAATTTCCTTCAGTGGTATGTTGACGAACAAAGAGAAGAAGAAGCAGTGATACGCACTATTCTTGATAGGATAAAAGTTATAGGTGAAGGTGGTCAAAGTCTTTATTACATTGACAAAGAAGTAGAAAAGATAAATCTTGCTGTTGTAGCGGCAGAAGCAGCTGAAGGTGGTGAGTAATGCAAATCAGACAACTAGACTGACTCGATGAACACCGGGATTATAGGATTTTGAAATCAAATACTTAACATGTTCATAGTGGTCTTTATTATGTTTGAAGTCCACAGTATTTAAGTCAATAATAAGAATAGGGTAGGAAAGGATATTGCGAAAATACTCAAAATAAGCCACTTGTATGCTTGTGAGGTAGTCATTTGTGATATCCTTTTCATATGTTCGGCCTCTTCCTTTTATATTTTGTTGAAGTATGTCAACATTTCTATGGAAGTAAACTAGCAAGTCAGGTTTTGGGAAAGATTGGTTTAATACCGTGAACATTTTTTGGAATAGTCTTAATTCATCATCAGGCAAGTTTTTACTGGCGAAAAGTAAGGTTTTCACAAAAGCGTAATCAGATACCGTAAATGACCTAAACATGTCTTGGTTTAATAGGCTTTTTTGAAGTTGTTTGTATCGTTCTGTCATAAAAAACAACTCAACAGTAAAAGCAAATCGTTCAGGCTCTTTGTAAAATAAAGGTAAAAATGGATTGTCGTCAAATTCTTCTAGAATCAGCGTACAATTATATTCATCCTTTAGTAAATTGCAAAAAGTAGTCTTGCCAGCACCGATGTTGCCTTCTATGCAAATATAATTATATGGAAATTGGAGTGCGATATGTGATTATTTTGTTATGACAAAAGTATGATTTTAAACCATAATTCTTACCACAATATTAAATTATTTATGTTTAAAATATTGAGTCTACTCCGAAAAGTCCTTATTTCAAATAAAATGGAAAAATATTGATTTCTACTACATTGATAATCAGTCGTTTCCCTTTAGGGCTAGGGTGAAAAACGGTTGATTATCATTCGATTTGTGTTTGCGGAATAGATTCAATATTTATACTATGGAACCTTTTGGATGTCGATAAAATTTATTTGTATCTAAATTTATTCTTCAAATATTAAAACTTCACTTTCATCTTTACATAGGTCAAAGATATCCTCTATACTCATTTCTTTCACGGGATCTATGAAATCACCAGCTATTTCCATAAGAGGTATGAGCACGAAGTTTCTTTCATAAATATGCGGATGTGGAATTACTAAATTATCCTTTTCCATAATTAAATCATCACAGTATAAGATGTCGATATCAATAATCCTAGGACCCCATTTCTCTTTTTTCTCACTTCCCATTGCAGTTTCTATTTTTTTTGCAGCATTTAGTGCATCTTCTGGTGCTAGGTTGCTTTCCACCTTGATAGCCATATTTAAGAAGTCATCTTGATCTTTTTTGCCCCAAGGCTCTGTTTGATATATGGCAGATTGGTCTGTTACCTGTCCTATTTTAGCTGCAATATGTTTTATGGCATTTGAAAGGTGTGATGTTCTGTCTCCTTTATTAGATCCAAGATGAAGATAATATGTATTCATTTTAAAATAAAATTTTGAATTTTGATGTTAAAAAAACCGCCTACAACAATATGAAGCAGGCGACTTTTTAAAAAATAAATGTGGCTATGGTTTGTTAATTATTTTTAATGGCTCGTTCGTACTTCAAAAGTTGGTTTTTAACTACAGGAAATAGGAAGAAAAGTCCTATCATGTTTGGAAATATCATGGCGAAAATCATGGCATCTGAAAAGTCCCAGATAGATTGCATATTTGCTGCTGCACCTATGATAATAAATAAACAAAAAATAAATTTATAAATGAAATCTGTTACTTTTCCTCTTCCGAACAAGTATTTCCAAGCTTGTAAGCCGTAGTAAGACCAAGAAATCATTGTGGAAACGGCAAATAAAACAACTGCGATTGTCAAAAATACATCTGAGTATGGGATATATTCTGCAAATGCCCTAGATGTTATTCCCGAACCTTCATATTCTATGCCATCTATTAATACTTTTCCTCCGATGCCACCATATTCGAACATCCCATTGGTATTAAAGATGATTATTACCAATGCTGTCATAGTACAAATGACCACGGTATCGATAAAAGGTTCCAGTAGTGCCACCAACCCTTCGGAAGCTGAATATTTAGTTTTAACAGCAGAATGTGCTATAGATGCTGAACCAGCCCCAGCTTCATTTGAGAACGCCGCTCTTCTGAATCCTATCAGCACTACACCAATCAAACCACCTACACCAGCTTTCATACTAAATGCTTCTGTAAATATTAAGCTAAATGCGCCACCCAATAAGGAAATATTGCTTAAAATAATATAAACACAAGCAATCATGTAAAACAGAGCCATAAATGGTACTACTTTTTCAGTTACGGATGCAATTCTTTTTATACCTCCTATAATTATAATTCCAACTAATATAGCTAACACAACTCCAATAATGGTTCCTGCACTTTCACTAGTCCAACCTGCTAATGATTTGATCACTATTGTGGCTTGATTGGATTGTGCAGCATTACCACCACCGAACGAGCCTCCTATACAAAATATTGCAAAAAGCACAGCAGCTAATTTACCTAAAGAAGCATGTCTTCTCTCAGCAAGACCTTTTTTAAGGTAATACATTGGTCCACCATAAACTGTTCCGTCAGGTCCTATATCCCTATATTGAACTCCAAGTGTACATTCTACAAATTTGGTAGACATACCTAATAATCCACAGATGATCATCCAGAAAGTTGCACCTGGTCCGCCAAGAGCGATTGCTAAGGCGACACCTGCAATATTCCCATTCCCAACAGTGCCTGAAACAGCTGTTGCAAGAGCTTGAAAGTGAGAGACTTCACCATGTTGGCTCTCATCTCTTATAGTATCAATAATGTCACCTTCTGATGTGTTTACATTTGACGAACTAACTTCTTCTATATCTTGTTTTTCAATTTCATCATATTTACCTCTTACTACTTGTATTGCGAGCCCAAATTTGGTTATATTACTAAATCTAAAATAGATTGTAAAAAATAGTGCACTGAATACTAATAGAAGAAGAACAAAAGGTACCCCAAAAACAGGAAAAAAAATAAGGTTAGAAAAGAAGTCAGAGAATGGTTTGAATTTAGCGTTTATCATTTCGTCAATTCCACCTGAAGATGGTTGGATAATTTCAGTTGCTACAGACTCAATGAGAGAATTGTCTTCCAAAATCGCTGTTGTGTCCACTTGAGCGAAGATAAAATTAGATACTAGTAAAAATGTATAAATCAAGATGGTCTTATGTAAATTCATATTATACGATTGTTTTGATAAATGGTGTACAATTTGTTTTGTACAATGCCAAAAGTAAATAATATTTTAAATTTAACAAAATGTTTACAAATATTAATGATGATTCTAAATGAGAAAATGTTCGATTATATCGAAAGTATTGTATGGATTGTTCTGAAAATATATAATAAATTTTATTATTAGCCAATAAAATTACGAATTATGCCATAATACATATATTTTATTTTATGTAATATTATGGTTTTAGTTTTACATAATCTTTGTTTTATCATTAGCTAGTTTGTGCAAAACCTTCGATAATATAATTTTGTGACCAATCAGAAAGTCTGTTATTGCCATCAATTTATTTCCTTATCGTTTGATTTGAGAGATAAAAAGCCGATCCATTCATAAACTCTATTTTCACATATTTTTTCTCTTCTGTTGCCTTTATTAGATCCAAGATGAAGATAATTATTATTCATCTTAATAGTTAAGTTTTGGATTTTGATATAAAAAAAACCGCCTGCAACAGAATGAAGCAGGCGGCTTTTTAATAAAAAAATGTGGCTATTGTTTGTTACTTTCCTTTGATATCATTTTCAAATCTTGCTAAATGTTTTTTAACTATAGGGAATAGGACTAGGAGACCTATCATATTAGGGAAAACCATAGCCAATATCATGGCATCTGAAAATCCCCATACAGACTTCATATTTGCTGAAGCGCCAATAACTATGAATATCAAAAATAATATTTTATAAGTCATCTCCATTGCTTTGCTTCTGCCAAATAAATACATCCATGCTTGTTGGCCATAATACGACCAAGATATCATTGTTGATACAGCAAAAAGGAAGATGGCAATGGTTAAAACTACAGGAAACCAAGAAATTGAAGATTCAAAAGCTTTGGACGTAAGAGTTGCTCCTTGATAAATATTACCATCGCTCAACGTAACAGCTTGTGTACCATATGTAAAAGGTTCCGTTCCGTTAAAAATAATAATTACCAATGCTGTCATAGTACAAATTACGATCGTATCAATAAAAGGCTCTAGTAAAGCTACCAATCCTTCAGAAGCTGAGTATTTAGTTCTAACTGATGAGTGTGCAATAGAAGCAGAACCTGCACCTGCTTCATTGGAAAATGCGGCTCGTCTAAATCCAATAACCAAAACTCCGACCAAACCACCTAATCCGGCTTGCGGATTGAATGCTTGGGAGAAAATTTGCCCAAAAGCTGTACCCAAATAGGATATGTTTGATCCAATGACGATTAAGCAAGCCAATATATAAATGATAGCCATAAATGGCACGAGCATTTCAGTAACTGTTGCAATTCTTTTAATACCACCAATAATGGTGATTCCTACCAAAACTGCTATTCCGATACCTATTACAAATCCAGAACTTCCTCCTGTCATGTCGAATAAAGATGCAATTTGTGCAGCAGCTTGGTTAGATTGGGCTGCATTTCCTCCACCGAACGATCCACCGATACATAAAATAGCAAATACTACAGCTAATGCTTTTCCTAGTCCAGTATACCCTTTCTCTTTTAAACCTCTTGATAAATAATACATCGGTCCACCGTAGACGACACCATTTTTATCTATATCACGGTACTGAACACCAAGCGTACATTCTACAAACTTTAATGTCATACCTAATAATCCGCTGACAATCATCCAGAAAGTAGCTCCAGGTCCACCTAATGAAATAGCAATTGTCACACCTGCAATATTGCCAAGTCCCACCGTACCAGAAACGGCTGTTGCCAATGCCTGAAAGTGACTTACCTCTCCGTGATGACTTTCATCTTTTATAGTATCAACCAAATCTCCATGAGATGTATTAAGATTGTCGGTTTTGATTTCTGGAGCTCCTGCATTTTCAATATCGTCATATTTTCCTTGAACCACTCTGATTGCCAACCCGAATTTTCTTATACTTGGAAAACCAAAGTAAAATGAAAAAAACAAACCACCTAGACTTAATATGATTACAATTAATGGTATATCCGTATCAAAGGCTCTAAATGAATAAAGTACAGCAGACTCAATGAAATTTGCAAAAGGCGTAAATGCTTGATCGATCTTTTCATCAAAACCGACCTCGTTCGAAGTTGTAATTAAATCTTGCGGTTCTTGTATTATGCTGGTAGTATCAATTTGTGCAATAACAAAATTACTAATCAGAAGAAATAAATAGATTAAAATTGTCTTATGTAAATCCATAAAATACGATTGTTTTGATAAATGTTGGCTAATTTGTTTTGTGCGGTGTCAAAAGTATATATTATTTTAAATTTAACAAAATGTTTACAAATATTGCAAATGTTTCTTAATTCAAATTTGTTTGGCAAAATCGAATGTGGTGTGTATATTGTTTGTTACTTCTATAGTAGAATTAATTCTAGGCTAATTAAATTGCGAATAATTTCAGAATACATATATTATATTTTTATTAGATATTGTTATTTTGGCTTTATGTAATCTTTGTATTTAAGGCAGAGTATTTATAAAAAACCTTCGATGAAATAATTTTGTGACCATTCAAATAATCAGCTATTGGCATCAATTTATTTCCTTCTGGTTTGATCTGTATAATTGAGATATACCCGTCAATACACTTAATTCTTAAATATTTTTTTTGGTCAGTAACTATTTTACACGCTTCTAATGCATCTTCTATTACTTCTTTTTTTGCTTCGAGTACTTTGACTTCTCTATCGTCTATAACGCACCATGCAGCAGGGTAGGGACTGAGTCCTCTTATAAAGTTGTATACTTTATGAATAGATTGGTTAAAATCGATTTGGCAAGTAACATGAAATAATTTGGGTGCTTTTGTGGCTTCACTATCTTCCTGGATGATAAAATTATATGATCCAGATTCAATCATTCGGACAGTATCTAGTATTACTTCAGCTCCAAGTATCATCATGCGGTCATGCACAACTCCTGTATTTTCTTCAGGTCCTATGAACATAGATCTTCTAATTAATATATCACCTGTGTCTATCTCATGTTTTAGCTTGAAACTCGTCACACCAGTTTCTATTTCTGCATTCATAACAGCATGATGAATAGGGGCGGCACCGCGATATTTTGGTAAAAGACTTCCATGCAAGTTAAATGTGCCTAAAGGCGGCATATTCCATACAACTTCTGGCAACATTCTAAAAGCGACGACAATCTGTATATCTGCTTTGTAAGTGCTAAGTGTATTGATGAATTGAGTTGATTTTAAATTTGTAGGTTGGAGTACGGGTATGTTATTTGAAACAGCGTATTTCTTTACAGCAGATTCTAGTAACTGTTTACCACCACGACCACCATAACTATCTACACTAGTCACCACAGCCACCACATTATAATTGTTTCTAATTAGAATATCAAGGCTTGCAACAGCAAATTCTGGTGTACCCATAAATATGATTCTCATTCCATTTATCATTTAATGAAGTGCAAAAGTAGTTTTTAAAGTGGAAAGAAATGGAGAAAGAAAGTGCATTATTGAAAATGGAAATAATTTTGATAAAAAGGTTAAATCAAATAAATGAGTTTATCTGAAGAAAATCTACTATTTATTGAAAAATAAGGAAAAATAAGTATAAAAATGAATGACAACCTTATCAAAGTGCATATCAGTTTTATTAAAACGTCCGCAAGAATTATAAATGCACACGCAAGAATTATAAACGCAATAAGAAGTTTTATCAGTCTGCATGGCAGTTTTATCAAAGCACACGCAAGAATTATAAACGCAATAAGGAGTTTTATCAGTCTACACGCAAGTTTTATCAGAGTGCATGGTATAAGTGTTAATGATACGTTATTAAAACGTTGAAAATGAAGAGAGTTTTATCAGTCTGCATGCGAGTTTTATCAGTCTGCACGCAAGTTTTATTAGTCTGCATGCGAGTTTTATAAAAGCGATCACAAAAAATACAATAAAAGTCGCAAGTTTTATCAGTCTGCAAGGGAGTTTTATCAGAGTGTACGGTTGTTTTACTTAAGAGTATGTTAAAAGTATAAATTAAACAGCAAGAAATATAAATCTACATGCTAAGAATTAAAATGTGAAGAATAGCATTACCTAATGTTGCATTATATTAATGTAAAGTTAGAACTATACTTTTATGAACAATACAATGGCACTTGTGAAATGCGCAAAATACATGATAAAAATATTTATCATTTATTTTGTGTAATTAGAACCGCTATATTACTTTTGTACTACTCAAATACGCATGACCCCGATGTATTTGATAAGGGTGAATTTTCCAAACATACCTTTTGAATAATTTAGAAGCGGTTAGCACCCGCTTTTTTTAAATTATAAAGGCAAAAAGCAAAGTTAAATTTTGCTACAAATTGGATTTATTTGCACTAGAAGGTTGAATTACGCATCTATTAATTGATT
>JBGSOH010000008.1:0-2241 GCA_041739205.1 Saprospiraceae bacterium | reverse complement strand
ATTTATTATTTATAAAAATCCTCCTTCGCTACCATAAAACACAACTCGTGGTTTATTTTCGCTATCCAAAGCTGGACTCAGACCATAGCTAATGTTTTCTATTAAATTTTCGAGTACCTTAGAAATTTTTTTGTCCAATTTTTCCGAAGACAATTTGACTTTGTCAAGTTTCCCTTCTTTATCAACAATACCTACAAATGAAAAATCTTCGTTAAGCTTATACTTGTTACTTAACTTTTGTTGAACTAAATTATTAATTTCTACCATTACCAACATTGGATCTATTATTTCGCCTACTATTGGTAAAGTAGGTTTATAGTATTTTGATTCTTTGATATTTTCCTTATTTTTAAAAGCTTCTAGAATACATCCTGATAGTTGTTTGGAGCTTTCAGCAAAATCTTTATTGTATTTATAAACTTTTTCACTGCTTAATTCTTGTCCATATTTTATTTTAAGATTTGAAATCCCATGCATCTTAATAGCTTCAAATTCTTCTTGACTGAAAATTGATTGATTTACGATATACTTTATTTTTTGTTGCGGACTACCACTGTAACTTCCTCCACCAAGTAGACTTCCCAAGACTGCTACACCTTCCAAGACATCGCTTATATCTGATAAAGAATTTGAGACCACTCCTTCGATTGGATAATGTTTTTTATTAACTGTCCTTTCTACTTTTTCATTATTTCCTAAGGTAAAAACATAAACCATTTCATTATATTTCAGCACATCTTTAATTGGGGGCAATTCTACAGTTGTATTTATTCGGAAATTCCCTTCCCAATATGAAAAGCTATGCGAAACATGGTCTGAAATACCTTTACTACACCTATAAAGTGGTGTGTAAATATTGACTTCATCTACATTTTTATATTTGTATGCAGTGAGAGATTTACATTGGCAAAACGCTGACATGCCAGTCATACATATTAAAATTAATGTTGCTAAAAACTTCATGGGCATATCATCTTTTTTTGAGTTAATGGTTGATTCAAATCCTTGATTTTATCGTAAATTTATTTCTGTAAATAATTACATCACAAAACTAAACACAGAACCTAAATCATCCAAGCCATAAACAATAAACGGTCGATATTTCGAATAAGTGGTAATAAAATGGATATTAAAAGGCCTAATATTTATTTTTTATAAAAGTTATACTTTCTATTTCAAAAGCCTTCAAAAACTCTTTGTGCACCTTACACTAAATGCACTACCTTTAATATCATAATCTTGTATAAATATACTAGAATTATGAACTAGTTTTATCATGGATGCAGATAAGTCATTAACCTCTGTTGTGGCCCAAAAGTAGGTACTTCTACCCAATTCGTCAAAGTCTCCATTAGATTGTCTAAAACCCGCAGGCAAAGCCGAGAATCCTGTCAAATCGGTAGCTCCCGTATTGGGTGGAAACCAATCATCGGTCATACTTTTTAGATGACCACCACAAAATTTACTATCGCCACATAAGAAATTAAACAATGTATCCATATCTTGCTCCGTTGGCACACGAAAACCTTGTGGTGCAATCCCTCTTGGATCATTGATAGCATACCAATTGTACAGCTTGCCATATTCTACGCCGTACTCACTGTCATTTAGATAATAGCACCATGCTCCAGTTTTGAGTTGTTGCCATTCGGAATTCAGTTCGACATACGGAATAGAGTCCCCATTATTGTACATACCTACATCTAAATTTGTGGTCATCCATTCTTGAGTCCCAATAATGGTAGTTCCATTATTGTTACCAGTATTAATAGGATCTTTTGAGCATGAAATTAAACCTACTAGGCTAATGAAAATGATAATTCTAAGCATTATTGATTGTCTATTTTGTGATGATGATTTTTTCTGATGATTGGCTGTTTCTTCCTGAAACAGAGACAATGTACATCCCCACTGGCCAAAGTAAAGTGTTAATTTCCAATTCGTTTTGCCGAGTGGTGTGACTGTAGTGCTCTCTACCAGTGATATCTAATATTCGAATATTTACTTTTTCACTTTCTTCCTTTTGGATATTCAATTGCACATTATCATACGCGGGATTAGGATGTATGTGAAAGTTAATAATTTTACTTGGTTTGTCTATTATCCTTGTAAGATTGCCATTAGATCTGTTATTTACTTCACCGCCATCGCGAAAATATCTGCCTTTGTCTATTACGGAAATTTCGAATGTTCCCGTTTTACCATCTTGACCATAAATGCGAATATTGGCATCAAGAGGTT
>JBGSOH010000681.1:0-1863 GCA_041739205.1 Saprospiraceae bacterium | reverse complement strand
AAATAGAAGCTACAGCAATCATTTCATAATTTACAGATGTACAAAATAAAAGAGATATATTACACTATACAAGGCGAAGGTTTCCACACGGGCAGACCTGCGGTTTTTTGTCGTTTTGCGGGTTGTAATTTGTGGACGGGTAGAGAAGTGGATCGAGAGAATGCCATTTGTAAATTTTGCGACACAGATTTTTGGGGTACAGATGGTGTGTTGGGTGGGAAATATACGGCCGAGTCTCTTGCAGACTTATTGATTTCACTTTGGCCTGTGAGCGATACACCTGTTTTTGTCGTGTGTACAGGTGGAGAACCGGGATTACAAATGAATGACGAATTGATCGATATATTTCACCAAAAAGGTATCGAAATAGCTATCGAGACCAATGGTACTGTAACACTGCCAGATGGAATAGACTGGATATGTGTCAGTCCAAAGGCAAATACAGACATCATCATTACCAAAGGACATGAGTTAAAATTGGTTTATCCACAAAAAGAAAATACGCCTGCCGACTATGAGGCATTAAATTTTGACCACTTCTACTTACAGCCACTTGATGATCAAAACCAAGCGGAACATATAAAACAAACCATCGATTATTGCAAACAACATCCTAACTGGAAACTGAGTATTCAAACGCATAAGTTTTTGGGTATAGATTGATGATAATTATTTAGTTGTTGAGGTTAATAATGTCGCCTTCGACTACAAATGCATGTTTTATTGTATAAATAAGTTTAATTTTATTTATTTATAGTTATATTTGTTTTGATTAAAAGTAGATTTACCAAATAAAATAGATTTATTGAAATAATTGTAATGATCAATTATAGTTAAAAACAAAACATCAAAATTATATGCAGACAAAAGTTATCTTAAACTACCTGTTTTTTTTAATAGCAATACTCCATACAAATATTTGCAATGCAAATACTAAAGATATTTTGCCTTTCGATGGCATATGGACAGATACAACAGATATGAGTGAAAATTCAGTGTGGTTTTATACAGGTGATAATCCCTCTTGTACGGACGAACCCATCATCATGATCAACGTGGCCAGAAGCGTCGTCATTGGTGATATGCTATGTAGAGTTCTTAGCGTGAGTATAAATGATGTGATATATCCTGAATCAGAAATAGCAGTTTTTTATAAAGACAAAAGAATGTACTTCTATGAAGATGAAGAATGGAAAATATTGTATGATTTTAACATGAATGTAGGAGATACTTTGGATTATCAATATTCTGAAATTAATGGTTATTACTACAACCCTTTTGACACAACATATAAGTATCAAATTGTCGTATACAAGGTAGATACAGTTTTTGCAAATAATGGTCAGCCACTCAGAAGGTTGTTTACCAGACTCACTTCAGAACAAGGTTTTGAAGAAGGGGAAAATGTTTCAGTAGAAGATATGGGTTCTATTTATACTTTGTTTGGACTTCAAGGCACAGTCATCACAGAGGGATGTCATCAGTATTTAAGATGTTTTACCAATGGAGACTATCTATATCGGATACGAGAGTTATGTGGTCCATCGAGGACATTACAAGAGACATCATCCTCATTACAAATGATACCCAATCCTGGAAATGATGTTATTAATATCACCTTAACTGATGGCGTAGATTTTCCCATCACTTATGAAGTTGTCAGTATGACAGGACAGAAAATAATCAGTGGAACAGCTAGCTTTCCTTCATTTGATATAGTGGTAGGAGCATTGACATCCGCAACTTATATAGTGAGATGTAGTGATAAAAATGGGCAGCAATGGTATGGTAGGTGGGTGAAGATGTGATATCAAAAAATGATCCATCACTTTCTTTCTAGTACAATTTTGAATTTGTCGTCAT
>JBGSOH010000680.1:0-2464 GCA_041739205.1 Saprospiraceae bacterium | reverse complement strand
GGTAATTCATCTCCTATTATAATTAATGATTTTATATCATCAGAAATATGTCAAACTGATGCAAATGGTAATTCTATTTGTACCAATGACATTACAGTAAATGCCTGTCCCATTGAAATAATTTCGAATACCCTTGTTGCTTTTGCAAATAAATGTGACGCTGATGGCATAAATAATATAGATAATGCATCTTTGACCTTTTATGCAGCAGGAGGAACACCACCGTATACTTATAACATAACTCCTGGTCCTATTATAGGGACTTTGAACACAGCTGGAGAACGTGTCACCATTCCAAATATTCCACAGGCAAATTACAATATCCAAATTACGGATAATGCAGGCTTGACTTTTAATCTTGGACCAATTCTGATTAGTAATTCTTTTCCATTCTTTATAGATTCTGTCTCATTAAAAAACCCTACTTGTGCTGACCGAATGAATGGTGTGATCACTGTATTTGACTTGGAAGGTGGAGTAACACCATTTAAATACCAATGGTCAAATTTAATAAGTGGGACCAATTTTAACACTATAGACGAGCTAGGCTTGGGCGAATATTCTGTTACAATTACTGACGGTAGTGGATGTATACTTAAAGATACTTTTACCTTGACTATAGACACCTTAAAGCTCAATCTACAAGTCACAAAAGACGCATCTTGTGCCGATATCAGGGATGGAGCAATTACATTTGGAGCCACAGGTGGAACCAATTGGGAAATAGGACAACCATACGAGTATATGCTTAATAATGCTAACTGGGTGAGATTTACGCCTCCCGTTTCTATTACAAATATTGCTGGAGGTAACTTTACATTAAATGTTAGAGATACTTTGGGTTGTGATACGGATGTTAGGACATTCACCATACCTGTAGATAGAGTTATCAATATGACTTTTGAAAAAACAGATATCTCTTGCTTTGGTGCAAATGATGGGTCCGTGATCATGACGGCTTCTCCGATTGCAGAATACTCTTTTTTGCCATTACTAGGTTTCCCGAGTTTAGGACCTATTTTACGTGACGATACCCTAACATATCTTAATTTAGGACCAAATGATTATGCTTATCGTGTCTTAGACATTGAAGGTTGTAAGGATACCATCTTTTTCTCCATCATCGAGCCAGAACCACTCGTTCTGAATGAAGTTATAGTCAATCCTGGTTGCTCTACTGTTGGTTCTATTACATTAAATCCGAGTGGAGGTACGCCTCCATATACATATACTTGGGATCCTATTCAACCAGGTAACCCAAATGCTTTGACTGGTCTTGATGGAGGTCCATATTCTGTCACCGTAACAGATGCCAATGACTGTACAGCCACATTATCTACCATACTTAATAATCAAGGTTCGCTCGACATAACTCCTCAACTTATCAAACCTATAAGTTGCTTTGGCGTTAATGATGCTACACTCAGGGTAGATATATTGGGTTCGCTTGGAGGACCACCTGTTATAATTTGGAGAAATATGAATGGTGACACCATAAGTATGTCTCAAACTGTCCTAAACCTCGGTCCAGGTAATTATACTGTTGAGGTAACAGCGAGTGATGGATGTACCAATACCAAACCAATTACCATTCCCGATGTACCAGGATTTAATATTAGTGTAAATGTTACTGATGCCCTTTGTGCGACAACAGATGGACAGGCAATTGTCACAGTCAATGGCAATCCGCCAGGATTTACATACGAATGGAGTAGAAATGGTAACCCATCAATAATTGCAACTTCAAATATTTTAATAGCAGGAGCCGGATTATATGACCTTTCAGTTATTGACCCATCTGGTTGTACCAAAGACACTGTAATTACTATTACTTCACCACCTGCGATCACATTTGAAACACCAACCACCACTGCTGCAAATTGTACATCTGCAAATTCCGGTACTGCAACCATTCCAAATGCACCTACAGGTATGAATTTCACATGGTCTTCAGGTGAGACATCTATTACGGCAACATCCTTACCAGCAGGATTAAACTGGGTAATAGCTACGCAAGGTTTATGTGATTCTGATACTTTGTTTTTTAACATCGATGCTGCAGGTTCAATAACTTTTCCTACACCAGAAACTAGAAATGTTACTTGTTTTGGTCTTAATACTGGTCAAGGAGCGATAATAAATGGCCCATCTGGGTTTAGTTATGAATGGTCTTCTGGAGAAACATCTTTTTTTGCAATTATGCTACCTGCTGGACAAAACTGGGTGATTGCAAGAAATGGGACATGTGTTTCAGATACTGTGTTTTTTAATGTTGGGACTTTCCCACAAATTTCAATTGATAATTCCCAAACCATTACTGTAAATCCAACTTGTTTTGGTGATACTAATGGTTCTATAACTGTTCAGGCTACAGGAGGCACAGGTCTTTCTTATAGATATAGCTGGACAAATTTAAACAATAATACTAATCAAGCCACAAATTTAGGAGCCGGTGGATATGAAG
>JBGSOH010000665.1:0-3983 GCA_041739205.1 Saprospiraceae bacterium | reverse complement strand
CTTCAGGGTCGGGGTAAAACAAAAGCAATTTTTATAAAAGTACAATGTTGGGATAGACCCTTTTTTTCGCCCTTTTTTTCGACCCATGAGCATCCGCTGGGTGACCGTTTCGGGTGTATCCCATTATTCCAGTCTATTGTTATAAAATTCCTTTTGTCTCCCTTCAGGGTCGGGGTTAAACAAAAGCAATTTTTATAAAAGTGCAATGTTGGGATAGACCCTTTTTTTCGCCCTTTTTTTCGACCAATGAGCATCCGCTGGATGACCGTTGAGCGAAAATAACATCGCTACCAAATAATTGCTTTTCAGTCTTCGTTGCACTCAGCTTAATGGTCGATTATGGACCCCTTGAGCGAAAATAATACCCCTGCATGATCATCTTTCCCAATCACCCCTACATTTTTCTTACATTTTTTCGCCTTTTTTTGGTAGCTAAGGCTATTTCTATTACTTTGCATCAACTTTTTATTATCACAAACCACCACCTATGTCAAAGTTTTTGTGCACCTGTTTATTTTTTGCCATGACGTCCCTTGTTTTTGGCCAGTTCAAAGTTGATGATTTTAAGGCTATGAAGTTTCGGAATATAGGACCTGCGGGCATGAGTGGACGTATCACAGCCATCGATGTAGACCTTAGCAACCCACATCGTATTTTTGCGGGTGCAGCCTCAGGTGGTGTGTGGCTTTCAGAAAATGGAGGTACGAGTTGGACACCGATCTTTGACGAGCAGTCATCTCTAGCCATTGGTTCCATCAAAATCAACCAAAAAAATCCATCTGAAATATGGGTAGGTACAGGCGAAGGCAACCCACGCAATTCGCTCAATACCGGCAATGGCATCTACAAATCCCTAGATGGTGGTAAAACATGGAAAATGATGGGTCTAGAAAATACCAAAACCATCCACCGCATCATCATCCACAGAGACAATCCCGACATTGTTTACGCCGCATCTTTGGGTTCTCCATGGGGCAGCAATACAGATCGTGGCGTCTTCAAAACCATAGACGGCGGCAAGGCATGGAAAAAAATCCTGTACGTAAATGACCTCACAGGCGCAGCAGACATGATCACTGATCCTACCAATCCCAACAAACTCATCGTAGCCATATGGGAACACAAACGCGAACCATGGTTTTTTAATTCAGGAGGCAAAGTTTCAAGCCTACATATCACCTATGACGGTGGGGAGACATTCACAAAAATAAGTGACGAAGATGGCCTTCCCAAAGGAGACCTTGGTCGTATAGGCCTTGCCATCGCACCCAACAAACCCAACATCATCTATGCACTCGTAGAAGCCAAAGAAAATGGCCTTTACAAATCCACAGATGGAGGTAAAAAATGGACACTTGTATCGAGCAAAAACATAGGCGACCGACCATTTTATTATTCAGAACTGTACGTCGATCCTAAGAATGAAAACCGTATTTACAATATATTTACCTACGTCACCCTAAGTGAAGACGGTGGCAAGACATTCAGAAATATAGCCGACTATGGCAATGATGTCCACCCGGATCACCATGCTTTTTGGATACACCCTGACGATACCGATTACTTGATAGATGGCAATGACGGTGGACTCAATATCTCTAGAGATGGTGGCGTTAATTGGTATTTTGCAGGCAATATTCCCGTAGGCCAGTTTTATCATGTCAATGTAGACACCGATTTTCCATACAATGTCTATGGTGGTATGCAAGACAATGGTTCGTGGGTAGGCCCTTCTGCCGTGCTCAAACGTGGCGGCATCCGCAACCATGACTTCCAGGAGTTGTACTTCGGAGATGGTTTTGATGTAGTGCCATTCAGAGCAGATAGTCGATATGGTTATGCCATGTCACAAGGGGGCAACGTAGGTTTTTACGACCGCAAATCAGGCAAAACAAGATTTATCAAACCCAATCATCCAGATCACAATATCAAGTTGCGCTACAATTGGAATGCCGCCATTGCCCAGGATCCATACAGCGATTGTGGCGTCTATTTCGGTAGCCAATACCTCCATTATTCGGATGACTGTGGCGAATCATGGACCATCAAATCACCAGACCTGACGACCAATGACACGACCAAGCAAAAAGCAGATAAAAGTGGTGGACTTACTATGGATGCGACCAATGCAGAAAACTACACAACCATCTTAGCCATCGCGCCTAGTCCGGTAAACAAGGAAGTCGTATGGACAGGTACAGATGATGGAAATGTACAACTGACCAAAGACGGTGGCAAGTCTTGGACCAATGTAAACCAATTCAAATCACTACCAGCAGGAAGTTGGATACCACAGATCCATGTGTCCAATACCAATGCAGCAGAAGCTTGGGTAGTAGCCAATAATTATCGCCGCAATGACAATAGTGCATACGCTTACCACACCACAGACTATGGAAAATCATGGTCAAGAATAGCAGATGATAACCAAATAAAAGGCTTCGTATTGAGCATCGTCCAAGACCACAAAGAACCCAATCTGATGTTTCTTGGCACAGATGTGGGACTCTATGTTTCCTTTGATAAAGGTCAGAAGTGGCACCATTGGAACAAAGGATTTCCGCAAGTACAAGTCAATGACATGAAGATCCACACAGTCGAAGACGACCTTATTTTGGGCACTTTCGGGCGTGCATTTTGGATATTGGATGATCTGAATCCTTTGAGAGAAATCGCAGCAAAAGGATTAAATCTGTTAATTGCTGACTTTGATGTATTGGCTTCTGCGCCAGCTTATTTGGTGAGTTATAGGTCATATGATGGAGTGCGTTTTTCAGGCCAGGGCGAGTTCAAAGGAGATAATAAATCTTACGACAAAATAGCTTTTAACGTCTGGAAAAAACCTGTAGAGAAGCCAAAAGAAGATACCAAAACGGATAAAAAATCAGAAGATAAAAAGTCAGACGACAAAGATAAAAAAGAAGATAAAGACAAAAAAGAAGGCGATGACAAAGACAAAGCGGATGCAAAATCAAAAGCAAAAATAGTCATCTACGACGATAAAAATAAAGAAGTCCGCACCATCACACGCAAAGTAGAAGAAGGGCTTAATAAGCTACATTGGGGTCTTGAGACCAATGGTATCAGATATCCTTCACGCACAGAACCAAAAGAAGACGAAGACCTGCCAGGTGGATACACAGTGTTGCCAGGTAGATACAAAGCAGTCATCACGCTAGGAGACCACAAAGACTCTGTCTATGTAGATGTAAAAATGGATCCAAATGATAAAATGACCAAAGAAGATCTCGCAGCCATCAAAAAAGTCCAAGATCAACACGCCCTTTTGGTCAAAGAAGCAAAACAGTCTTACGACAAAATCTTAGACGCAAAAAAATCCATTGCCATCGTAGATAAACTCATGGAAAACCAACCAGATACCATCAAAAGCGAATTTAAAAAGCTCCACAAGAAGCTCCATAAATCCTTAGATGAATTATCTGACCTATACATCTCACCTGAAAATGTAAAAGGCATTCAGCGCAATCCCGACCAACTAAATAGTGTCCTTTTCGGAGCATTAAGTTATATCAGATCTTCATGGAGTGACCCAAAAGAAAACGCCATGATCTCCCTAGATAAAGCAAAAATAATGACCGAAAAATCATCCAAATACGTCACCACATTTATAACCGGAGACTGGAAAGCCTATCAAGAAAAAGTAGCAAAACTCGATGTGAAGATTTTTAAAGAATAATCTTGACCCTTCGTCGGATGGCTCTAATACATTAGGTAAATCAATCGATTCCCTTCAGGGTCAGGGTAAAATCGATTGGTGTATCGTAGAGTAATCTTCACCCTTCGTCGGATGGCTCAAAGAAATTAGGTAAACCAATCGATTCCCTTCAGGGTCAGGGTAAAATCGATTGATGTATCATAGAATAATCTTCACCCTTCGTCGGATAGCTCAAAGACATGAGGTAAACCAATCGATTCCCTTCAGGGTCAGGGTAAAATCGATTGGTGTATCGTAGAATAATCTT
>JBGSOH010000660.1:0-5087 GCA_041739205.1 Saprospiraceae bacterium | reverse complement strand
TCTATAGTGCCTTGACTAAGCAGTTTTCCATGTTTGTTGAAGACAATGAGACCATCATTGTAGATGGAGTTTTCATTTCTGACCACACCGCCATGCACATATATGCGTGTACCAGGAGGCAAGACCAACGTACAACTATCGATATACAAAATGCCATAGATGACGTATGGTTTCGGGTCATTCCAGGTCACTTGTCCAAGGTTGCAGGATAGTAATGCGCCACCGCCTTTGCCGCTACTTGATGGGATGTAATTTGCATTTTGACCGAAAGCTTCGAGATGTGCCGTGGAGACATTGCCATTGGCAGTCACTTCTATCACATCTTCTATAATGAAAGGAGAAATACTGGTAGGAAGGTCAGGATTTATGGTTACTTCTACAAAAATATAGATACTATCACGACCATTAATTTCCAGTTGACTGATAGAAGGACCTTTGATGCCATCTGCATTGATTCTGAAATATGAATTTGTTTGGTTTTTTAGGGCCACATCCACTAAAATGGGTTGGTCCTTAGGATTGAATACCTTAATAAATCTTGTTGCCGATCCCAGACTAGTGAACACAGTATCAAATCTTAGTGTATCTTCCGAAAAAGTCACCACTACATCATTTCCTTCATAATAATCATCCCTTCTGCAAGACATGATTACCACAAAAAAGACTAGTAAAAAAACAGGTAATACTCTACCAAACATTATAATAATTTTATGTAAAAAGCTGAATTTTGTAATAATATGGGACAAAATTAGTGGATTTCGACCGTAATTGGTGTTTTTAGATATTTTTATACATCTTTTTTCTTAAACAACGCTTAATTGAATAAAGAAAGTACTCTGGAATTATAAAATATTTCAATACATATTAAATATTGTGACAAATTTATTAATAATTTATGATGCTGTAATAAAATGATTAAATCACACATCCTTATCTAATTTGTTCCTTGCTAATGAAATGGCTAGGTGCAATTTTGCTTCCAATACTTTGATATCTGGTAACTTAGTAAGATATTCTGTAACCTTAATGTTGCTTCCATCTAATTGAAGTAATTCTATATGCTCTTCATTTTTATATTCACACATGATGAGACCTAAGGGTTTGTTTTCACCATCTACCATTTCATACTTTTCAAGCCATCTTAGATAAAGCTCCATTTGACCTTTGTGGCTTGCTTCAAATTTACCTAATTTTAGGTCAATAGCAACCATGCATTTTAATCTTCTATGAAAAAAAAGCAAGCCAATATAATAGTCATCATGGTCTATTGTGATGCGTTTTTGTCTTGCCATAAATGCAAAATCAGATCCAAGCTCTGCAATGAATTTTTGTAATTCTATCAAAATAGCTGACTCTAAATCTTTTTCTGAATATGTTTCATTTAGGCCTAAAAAGTCTAGGAAATAAGGGTCTCTAAAGACCATATCTTCAGATAGTTGTTTTTCGTTTTTTAATAAATCAATTTCATTTTTTATAGTAATCTCAGGCTTTTTACTTACAGCTGTTCTTTCATACAACATAGAATTTATACGTTCACGAAAAGTACGCACACTCCATCTTTCAATTTTGCACATTTCTATATAAAACTCCCTTTTAAGTGGGTCTTCTATAGGGATTATTGCTAGAATATGTGTCCAGCTCAAATGTCGTATCACTGATACGACATTCGTATGATCGGAAAATATTTTGGCAAACTGCATCATCCTGCGTAAATTTTTATCAGAAAATGATTGTCCATATTCTATCTTCAATTCTTTTGAAATGGTAGTTACTACTTCTTTGCCATACTCAGCTCTTTGATTTTTCAGTAATTCTTCATTTACTCTCCTTCCTATTTCCCAATAAAGCATACTCATAGCAGTATTAACAGTGATGGCAAGTTGATAACGACTTTGATTTATAAGTTCTTTAATATCTTTTACAATATCAGATTCTGTTGGGTTTTCAATTTCTAATTTATTTTCATTCATTAGGATTATATTGATAAGTTAATATTTCAAACGAGAATTTCGGTCAAATATTCTAATACCAAACCAATTTTATCATCATTATGTAATTAAATCAAGCCATTTTCCAAACTTGGCTAGTTACAAATTGCAAAAGTACTATATTTGACCCATTATTCAAAAATGTAAACAATTGTGGGTATAATAGTTGATGTCATTATTCCTGTGTACAACGAAGAAGATTCTATCGGGAAAGTGATTTCTGAAATTCCGGATACGATTGTGCGGAATGTGGTAGTTTGTAATAATGGTAGTAAAGATCGGACTGCGGCCGTGGCTGAGTCACATGGAGCTATCGTAGTACATCAGCCTGAAAAAGGTTATGGAAATGCCTGCCTGAAAGGAATGGAATATATATCAAATCTCGAAATAAAACCCGATATCATTGTGTTTTTAGATGGAGATTACTCGGATTATCCAAGTGAAATGGTGGATTTAATTAAACCAATTGTTACAGAAAATGTGGATATGGTGATTGGTTCGAGGGCTTTGGGTGAAATGCAATCAGGTGCGATGATGCCACAGCAAATTTTTGGCAATTGGCTTGCTACTACCCTGATTAGAATTATATATAGTTATGAATTTACAGATTTGGGACCATTCAGAGCTATCAAATATCCAGTTTTGATGGGAATGAAGATGGAAGATAAAACTTTTGGATGGACGGTAGAAATGCAAGTAAAAGCTGCCAAAATGAAACTTAAAACCACCGAAGTAGCCGTAAGATATCGCAAAAGGATAGGGAAATCTAAAGTCTCAGGCACCATAAAAGGTACCATATTGGCAGGTCATAAAATACTTTGGACAATATTTAAATTAATATAGGGTAGGAGACATGATGATATTGGGATATTTTATATTATTGGTTTACTTGATTTCATTGGTTTTTGTGACTATATTTTGTCTGATGCAGTTGCATTTGCTCTATCGATATTATAGTAAAAAACTAAGTAGGAGTTCAAAATATAACCTTGAACAATCCATTGTAAATACTGATTTGCCTTTCGTCACGATACAGCTTCCCATTTTTAATGAGAAGTATGTCGTGGAGCGATTGATAGATAATATCATGCAGATCGACTACCCAAAAGATAGGTTTGAAGTGCAAGTATTAGATGATTCTACAGATGATACGCTCGATATTACTAAATCAAAAGTTGCTCATTATCAGTCACTTGGTTTTAATATAGTTTGTTTAGCTAGAACAGATAGGAGTGGATTTAAAGCTGGTGCGCTCAAGGCAGCAACAGTATTTGCCAAAGGAGATTTTATAGCCATATTTGATGCCGATTTTTTGCCAAAGCCAGATTTTTTGAAAACGACTATGTCGTCCTTTAATGATCCTAAAATTGGTGTAGTACAAACAAGGTGGGAACATCTCAATCAACATTATTCACTGCTGACAGAAATGCAAGCTTTTCAGCTAAATGTGCATTTTACCATCGAACAGAAGGGTAGGTACGAGGCAGACTATTTGCTACAGTTTAATGGTACGGCTGGTGTGTGGCGCAAAACTTGTATCGATGATGCAGGAGGATGGGAAGCAGATACACTTACCGAAGATCTAGATCTCAGTTATCGTGCACAACTCAAAGGATGGAAGATCAAATATTTAGAAGATGTCACTGCGCCTGCTGAATTGCCTGCCGAGATCAATGGCCTCAAATCACAACAATTCAGATGGATGAAAGGCGGTGCAGAGACAGCCAAAAAAATGCTACCTAAAGTTTGGTCATCAAATATAAGGTGGACCAAGAAGGTGCAAGCTACCGTTCATTTATTATCTAGTTCTGTGTTTATATTCGTATTTCTGCTTGGTGTTTTCAGTGTGCCATTGTTGTTTTTTATAAATCCATTAGGTATCAAACCTGAATCATTTACTATTTTTCTAGTATCATTACTTTCTATCATCATGGTTTATTTTGGAGCAAATGTTGGTAAAGCATGGCCGAGGGAAAATGTAATGAAGATGGTCTTAAAATTTCTATTGTTGTTCCCTATATTTCTAGCATTGTCTATGGGATTAGCATTTCACAATTCATTAGCAGTGCTTCAGGGTTGGATAGGTAAGCAGTCTTCATTTGTGCGCACACCGAAGTATGGAACGAAAGAAAAATCCACATCAATCTCTAAAAAGTCTTATTTTTCTCAGAAAATGGATTGGGTATCTGTAGGCGAAGGGCTATTGAGTCTTTACTTTTTGGGCGCTATTTACTTGGCTAGGGCGTATGATATGCCTGAGTTTATGGCTATGCATGTATTATTAGCATTAGGATATTTGATACTTTTTGGATATGCCATACGAAGTAAATTTGCTCAGTAAGGAAAATATAAAAAAGCCTTTAGCTATGGTGGTGATGCTTACTTTTGTATCATCGCTTTTGATTATCATGTTTGGATTTTCACAGTCAGATTTTTATATTGCTTTCCCATTTTATACACTAGCTTTTGTTAGCTATTTATTTTTAGTTTTCAATAGGAATCATTCACTTTACACGCTAATGGGACTTGGAGTCTTGGTTAGGGTTTGTCTAATCTTTTGTTTTCCAAATCTTTCTGACGATATTTATAGATTTTATTGGGATGGAAAATTAATTTTGGCAGGATACAATCCATATGGAATTTTACCTACTGAAGCACTAAATTACCATATAGGTGGTTTGTCAAAAAGTATTTTTGATCAACTCAATTCTCCTAATTATTACACCATTTACCCACCTATCAATCAAGTTTATTTTGCTTTTGGTGCAATAGCTGATGATATTTATGGCTTCTCTATTATCATGAAGTCATTAGTGTTTCTCACTGAAATGTTGGGTTTGTTTTTTATCATAAAGTTATTAGATATTGCTAAGCTTGATAAAAAGTATAGCTTGTTTTATTTTCTAAATCCTTTGGTTATCATTGAAGGCATTGGAAATTTACATTTTGAAGTTGCAATGATTTCATTTTTGGCAGGAGGTTTATATTTTTTATTTACCAAAAGACAGGTCTTTGGATGTTTTTTTTTAGCAGTAAGTATTGGCATCAAGTTACTTCCACTGATGCTGTTACCTTATTTTTTATTTCAACTTAAAAGGA
>JBGSOH010000625.1:0-33334 GCA_041739205.1 Saprospiraceae bacterium | reverse complement strand
AAGAAACACTAAGATAATAATACTCCTAAGTGATCTATGTGTTTTCTATGTAAACTTAGTGGTGAAATTTTATATCACTAAGGAACACTAAGATTTTCACTAAGAATCACTAAGCTAACTTTATTTCTAAGTGTTCTTTGTGAGTCCTGTGTGGACTTTGTGGTAATTTTTTATACCACTAAAAATCACTAAGATTTTCACTAAGAAACACTAAGATAATAATACTCCTAAGTGATCTATGTGTTTTCTATGTAAACTTAGTGGTGAAATTTTATATCCCTAAGAAACACTAAGTTAACTTTATTTCTAAGTGCTCTGTGTGTTTTCTTTGTGAACTTAGTGGTAAAATTCTTACTTTACTATTTTTTCAACTTTTCCATCAAGCAGTTGATATATCTCACCACTCTCTTCACAAATAGCCATGCCATTATCATCAAATGTCAGTTTTTGACCAAACTCACTCATCCAACCCATTTGTCTTGTAGGATTACCTACGACTAAAGCATAATCAGGTACATGTTTGGTGACTACTGCACCTGCCCCTATGAAAGCATATTTGCCGATGTCATGGCCACAAACAATAGTTGCATTAGCACCAATAGATGCACCTTTGCCAACGTGGGTTTTGAGATATTCATTTTTACGATTGACAGCACTGCGTGGGTTGATCACATTGGTAAAAACACATGATGGACCCAAAAATACATCATCATCACAAGTCACGCCTGTGTAAATGGATACATTATTTTGCACTTTGACGTTATCACCTAGGACAACTTCAGGTGAAATGACTACATTTTGCCCAATATTACAGTTTTTGCCTAATGTACAGTTCGGCATGATGTGACTGAAATGCCATATTTTTGTGCCTTCACCTATGGTGCATCCTTCATCGATGTAGGAAGATTCGTGTGCGAAGTAAGACATGATATTTTGTGATTTGGTGATGGGTGATCTTGTGATGAGTGATCTTGTGATCTGTGATCTGTGATCTGTTATCTGTGATCTGTTATCTGTGATCTTGTGATGGGTGATTTGGTTACATGTTTTGTAATTGCCTTATTCAGGCATTGTCGTACTTTAAACATTAAACAATTCAACAATACTTTAAACAATTATGATGAGTCTACTCCGAAAAGCCCTTTGTTCAAATAAAATGAAAAATCTTGATTTCTACCGTCTTGATAATCAATCGTTTCCCTTTAGGGTAAGGGTGAAAAACGGTTGATTATCAATCAATTTGTGTTTTCGGAGTGGAATCAACATTAAACGTTAAACAATCCCATCTACCCCATCGCATCTCGCACTATCTTCCTTGCAATAAAAAATCCTGTTGCTAGTAGTCCACCCAATAATCCACCTTTTATTAATTCTATGAGAAGTGACATGGCATTTGGCTCTAATGGTGGCAAAGGCTCATCTATGATAGTGATGTCAGGTGTGCTTGTTTCCAATGAGAAGTCTGCTAATTCAAAATTTTTGGTGACTTCCCCATACATTAATGTAAGTTTTTGAATCTCTGTTTCTATCATGCTCTTTTGGACCAATAATGTTGGGTCGGTAAGGCCACGATGGGAATCTTCAAATTTTGCCAACTGATATTTTTTTGACTTAAGTAGATTGAGGATAGAATCTTTTTTAGCTTCCACAAAATTAAAGGTATTTTGTCCACCTTTAGTACTACTCAACTCGTAGTACTTTTTAAGCTGTTTGTAGACTTCATTACAAATAATGATGGATAAGTCTTCGTCTACTGTATTGGAATTCATGGACAAAATGCCAGTATCTTCATTAAATCCATTAGAAAAAATTGGATCTTTAACATTTTTTCCACCTACAACTTTACCATGTAGCTTCTTGAGAGCAGAAAATTCATCACTGCTAAAAGACTTTATACTGTCAGAAGTAAATCTAAATCCTGTCCAATCTTTTTGATCATTGGTCCATTCTTTGTCTAGTTCATACAAGGTCAAAAGGTGATTGGCAATATAATCAGGTGTATCTCCTAAAGTGTCAATAACTACTTTTGTAAATAATACTTTCTGAATGATATTGCGAGATTTAGACAACTCTACAATCCTATCTAAATTTACCTTTCCTCCTTTACCCAATCCAAAGGAACCCAATATGCTAGAAAGTCCGCCACCGCCACCCCCACCATCATTTAAGGTGTAGGTTAAAACTGCAGTGTAAGTGATCACGCTAGTCTTGGCTTTGTATCCGAAATAAACCAAAAATGGAATGGTAATCAAGATGATCCACCATTTTTTGGACCAAAGCTCTCTCCAAAACTCAAGGAGTTTTTCGATGAGTTCTTTGAGTGTGATCTCATCGTCTTGGTATGGTGGTATGTTATTTTGTTCCATGTAATATTTATTGTTGAATTGTTTGATGCCGCTAAAGCTGCACACGATTGCAGAACTGCGGAATTGTAAACTTGCAGAACCGTAATTTGTTAGATGCTGCTATTGCTGAATGTGATTATTCCTTTTTGTTTTGTAAGTTTAATAGTTCACTTAAAGCATTTTTTATTTGACTTTGTGTGGTAACATTTAATGAACCTAACAAGCCTAAAGCCAACTTTTTGTGCAACGTTGCTAATTTATGAACTTTAAGCAGTGAATCTCTTTTTAACCCATTCTCATTGTCCGCAATTAGCAAAATATCTGAAGGCAATGTATTAGCAGTTTCACTTGATATAAATGCCACAATAATATCATCTTTCACTTTTCCTAAAACAACTACAGGCCTTGTTTTTATTCCAGATAGATCAGTAAATGGAAAAGGAATTAATAAAACATCTCCTACGTCCATCAATATTTAACCTTCAAATCATCAAGCGTGTAAACATCATCTTCATCATTCAAAAACATAAATGCTTCTTCATTCTGCACTAAATGATGGATTAACATTTGTTGTTCATCTTCAAAATTTTGACGATTTTTAGATTTTTTTTCTTCAAAAACATTATCAACTTCAATATTAATCCTAAGTGGTTTACCTTTGAAAGCTGCTTTTACAGAATCGATAAACTTTTTGTCAATATCTTCAGGACTGTTCAATTGATATGTTATTGTCATTATATAATATTGTTATTTAAAATTAAAACTAGTTACCGCATTAAAAAGTTCCTAGAACGCTTAATGGCCAATGATTTTAAAGGATGTAAATATTGCTATAATTGAATGTTATTTAATAAATCTCTAAATTTTAGTAGTGTCCTTTTAGGGAATGAATTATTAAAAGATTTTTCGTCTCATCAATTTCGTAAATAATCCGATCTTCTTTTGAAATCCGTCGGCTCCATTTCCCTGACAATGCATGTTTAAGTTGTTCAGGTTTTCCAAGACCAGAAAAGGGTGTTTTAAGAATGTCTTCAATTAGAGTTTGTTTAAAAATTTTCTTAGTTGCTAATCAAAAGATTGTGGTTCTGACGATTAAAGGATTAAAGAGTTTAGTGAACTAAACGATGAGATTATTTTGAAGTCAGGTTCATAAGATATTGATTAAAAGGCAATAAAAATTTAAACATTCTCTTAGTTGAGCGATTTTCGTCTGAATTGCCTTATTACCACTTTTTTCCAAAATAATAAGTGGAGATCAGCCTCTTCCATAATTTTTATTTCCACAAATCTTCGAGTTTAATCATTCGACCTTTCCCTTCTTTTGCCTGCTGACTACTTCTAAGAATCCTTTCAACAAATTCTGGATCATAAGGACTCTCATTATCCTTACCATTCTTTTGCGTTGGCGAACTATCAAACTTCACATTTTGCGTTTCTAAAAATGCTTTTACGATTTTTGATTGTTTTTTATTTGCTTTTATCATGATGGTTTCCATTTGAAAAAGATTAAGGTTAAGGCTAAGGTTTAGAATAAGATTAAGGTTTAGACTAAGGTTTAGAGAAAGTATCTTTCAACATTAAACTGTAAACAATAAACATTGAGTTTACTCTGAAAAGTCCTTAGTTCAAATAAAATGAAAAATCATGATTTCTACTACATTGATAATCAGAGTTATACCCCTTTAGGGCAGGGGTGTTTCCCTTTAAGATCAGGGTGAAAACGGCTGATTATCAACCAATTTGTGTTTTCGAAGTGCACTCAACATTAAACTTTAAACGTTAAACTAACTAAGACTAAGATTGAGATTAAGGTTAAGAGAAAGGTTAAGGTTGAGATTAAGGTTAAGAAAAAGTATCTTTCAACATTAAACGTTAAACGTTACACCTTAAACATTAAACCTTCAACTTTAAACCCACCATCACTCCTGATACATCTTCTGATAATACTCTTGGTAAGCACCTGATGTGACATGATCGAGCCATTCTTGGTTATTCAGGTACCAATCAATTGTTTTATCTATGCCAGACTCAAAAGTTTCTAGTGGTACCCAATCGAGTTCAATTTCTATTTTGGAAGCATCGATAGCATATCTAAGATCATGACCTGCCCGATCGGTTACATACGATATAAGATTGCGGCTCTCCCCGACGCTTCTACCAAGTTTTTTATCCATAGTGTCACAAAGCAACTTGATCAAATCAATATTGGTCCATTCATTATGTCCACCAATATTATAGGTCTCACCGTGTTTGCCTTTGTGCAAGATGGTATCTATTGCTCTTGCATGATCTTCTACATATAACCAATCTCTCACATTCTCACCTTTGCCATAGACAGGAAGTGGTTTCTTCTGAATGATGTTGTTTATAAATAAGGGAATCAACTTCTCTGGAAAATGATTCGGTCCATAGTTGTTGCTGCAATTAGAAATCACCACAGGCATATGGTAAGTATGGTAAAATGCTCTTACAAAATGATCTGAACTTGCCTTAGATGCTGAGTATGGTGACCTTGGATCATAAGGTGTTTTTTCTGTAAATAAGTCAAAACCCATATTGAGTGAGCCATATACTTCATCTGTAGATACATGGTAAAACAACTTACCTTCATAATTTCCATGCCAATGATTTTTGGCTACTTGTAGTAGATTTGCTGTACCCAATACATTGGTTTTGATAAATACTAAAGGATCTTTGATAGATCGATCTACATGGGATTCTGCTGCAAGATGTACAACATGGGTTATGTCATACTTTGTAAATACGTCACTAACAAAAGCCTCGTCCCCTATGTCACCTTTTACAAAAGTGTAGTTAGGGCTTTGGTCTATATCTTTTATATTTTCAAGATTTCCAGCATAAGTCAAGGCATCAAGATTTATGATGCGATAAGATGGATATTGTGTTACTAGTCTTCTGACTACGTGAGAGCCGATGAAGCCGGCGCCGCCTGTGATTAGTATGTTCATATTTTATTTGGATTTATGGATTTGTGGATTTGTTGATGCCGCTAAAGCTGCACATGTTTGCGAAACTGCTTATAAAGGAGAAGCTTCGCATTATTTTTGGTTTGTTATTAAAAGGATTCCTAGCTACGATTCAGTATCTTCTGGCATCTTGCCTGAGCAATACATATTGGTGGACACATATTAAAAAGGCTGGAAGCCTTGTGATATCGTATCTTATCGAGATAGCTTGTATTGGAGTTGTAAACTTGTTTGCAACATACTGTTTGTCCTTTCAAACACGTTCAAAAGACCACTTGGGTTGAAAGCTTGCAAACAAGTTTGCAAGTCCAGGAGAGTCCCGTTCGTCGTAGCTTCCTAGCTACGATGCAGTATCTTCTGGCATCTTGCCTGAGCAACATTGGTAGCTGATTAGCTAATGTTGCAATCGAAGATTGCAAAGCCAATAAACAAGTACCTTCAAAAGCTATTGGAAAATTTAAAATCAATAATGATCCCTACAAGAAACTATAATGATTCTTTCATCTTCAACCTTATACACTAATCTGTGCTCATCATTGATCCGCCTAGACCAATAACCTTTTAAATTGTGTCTTAACGGTTCAGGTTTACCAAGACCTTCGAAAGGAGATTTTCTACAAAAATGTATTAATTCAATTATCTTTTTTAAAATTTTAAGATTATTAGTTGCCCAATATTATAAATTATCTGCAGCATTTGGTTCATAGACAACAATTCTCATATATTTTTTACCATTTCTTCAAATTTAGCCAAATCTATCTCCATGAGTTCCCCACCATTCTCTACTCTTTGGATGGCTGCTTCAATATGTGGCGGCAAGTCTTCTATTGCTTCCACTTCCACATTGAGCCTTACTTTTTCTCCCTTAAAAGCAGCTCTGAGAGACTCAATAAATTTATCGTCTATTTGATTGACGTGGTCGAATTGATAAGTTATGGTCATGATTGATGCCTAATTTGTTTTAATAAACTTTGTTGTTAGGTAAAAAGTTCCACAATTAAGGTTAAGGTTGAGATTGAGATTGAGATTGAGATTAAGGTTAAGGTTGAGAATATTTCGAGTTAAAAAGCATTTACAAGACAGGCTGGAAGCATAGGTATTCGTATCTTGTTAAGACAGCTTGTATTGGAGTTGCAAACTTGTTTGCAATACATTACATATCTCCTATCATTTTCAAAAGTCCACTTGGGTTGAAAGCTTGCAAACAAGTTTGCAAGTCCAGTTGAGCATAGTGATATCGTATTTTAATAAGAAGCAAAGACAAACAATTAGTTAAGGCTTTTTGATTTGTTCTTCAAGCTTCTCTAAATCAGGCCTTTCTTTTTTATCTGCTTTACCATCTTTCAACCATTTTATAATGGCTCTTGCTTCTTCGAGAGTTGTTTTTTTGGCATTGGCTTTAACAATTCTCTGCTTTTCGGCCAAATCTTGAAAAAGCTGATATGGTTTTAATTTTTCAGTACTCATTTTAGATAAATTACAGTGTCAATGAAAAATAAAGTGTTATCTTTAACTAAGACATTTTCTTCATGAAGATCTTCAATGATGATACCTAATTCAGCATGTATATAGTCATTTCTCTTCTTTATTGTAAAACCTTTTGAAATCATATACTCTCTGACAAATTCAATATTTGTTTTTGCTGACGGTTGAATATAATCTTGAGAAATAGCAGAATATAAAATTTCATTGATCTTTACAAAGCCCAAAAGTTCATATTTGGTTTCAGGAAAGAGAATGTTATGTACAAGCAAACTTTCGAAATATTGAGACCAATTTACATAAAAAATGGTATCGTTTAGCTTGATAACCTTTGATTCAGCATCATTAAAAAATACTTTATGTTCCGCTCCTTCGTCCAAATATATTGAAAATCTTAAGTCATTAAAAAACAAATCATTTTTTTTAATATGAGTCTCTAATATTTCTTCCTCAACACTTTTTTCAATATAGTCGCTTGTGTCATCCGTAAACTTATCACTATTTAGTAAAGCATAAATCTGCGAAATTAGATTGTCATCTATATCACATTTAAATCTTGACTTAATCCTTTCTAAACCTGAAACCATTATTAAAATTACCCTTTAAACATTAAACCTTAAACATTAAACTTTAAACACTAACCCTCACCTTCCTATACTATCATAATAAAAACCTAAATCTCTAGTCACTTGCACATCATAAATATTCCTTCCGTCAAAGATGACTGGTGCACTCATGATTTTTTTCATCTTGTCAAAATCTGGTGTGCGGAATTCATTCCACTCTGTGACGATTGCCAATGCATCTACGCCTTGTATGGCATCGTATTCATTGGCTGAAAATTCGATTTTATCCCCGAATATTTGTTTCACATTTTCCATGGCTTCAGGATCATAAGCTTTTACTTTGGCTCCTTTATGGAGCAGTCTAGCTATGATGGTTAATGCAGGTGCTTCGCGGATGTCGTCTGTATTAGGTTTGAAAGCTAATCCCCAAACGCCTATCGTTTTACCAGCTAAGTCGTCGTTAAAATATTGCGATATCTTGGAAGAAAGGATTTCCTTTTGTAAGTCATTAACATGCATTACGGCTTTCAGAATCTTAAAATCATATTCATTTTCTTGGGCTGATTTGGCGAGTGCTTGCACATCTTTCGGGAAACAAGATCCACCGTAACCTACACCAGGAAACAAAAATCTTTTGCCAATACGGCTATCTGACCCCATACCTTTCCGTACCATATCGACATCAGCACCGAGACGCTCACAAAGGTTGGCAATTTCATTCATAAAGCTGATCCTTGTAGCTAAATAAGAATTAGCTGCATATTTGGTCATCTCTGCACTGCGCTCATCCATAAAAATGATGGGATTGCCTTGACGTACGAATGGTTCGTAAAGTGCTGTCATAACTTTTTTGGCCTTATCAGATGAAGTACCTACTACTACCCTATCTGGTTTCATGAAGTCTTCTACTGCTACTCCTTCACGGAGAAACTCAGGATTGGATACCACATCGAAAAGCGAATGATCTAATTTATCTAATAAAACTGCTTCTACTCTTTCTGCCGTACCAACTGGAACGGTACTTTTATCGACGATTACCTTATAATCTGTTATTATTTCAGAAAGATCTTTTGCTACTTTGAGTACAAAAGATAAATCTGCAGAACCATCAGCGCCAGGAGGTGTAGGTAGTGCTAGAAATATGATTTTAGCATCTTTTATCCCTTCCGCTAGGTCTGTGGTAAAATGTAAACGACCAGCTTTGGTATTTCGTTCAAAAAGCACTTCTAAGCCTGGTTCATAAATAGGAACGTACCCATTTTTCATTTTTTCAACTTTGGTGGCGTCGATGTCTACACACGTCACATAATTGCCCGACTCGGCGAAACAGGTACCCGATACAAGGCCTACGTATCCTGTTCCTACTACTGCTATTTTCATTTATATTTTTTGTTTAATTATCTTTTTAAAACAAGCTGGAAGCTTGAACTAATGCTAGCTTAGCGAAGACGCTAAGCTGATCAGTGGAATATTTTTCAAAGCTTAATTATTAAATGAACGCTTTGACTTTATCACAAATATAGGCTAATTGTTCTTCACTCATCTCCGTGTGTATAGGCAATGAAATCACTTCTTTGCACAATTCTTCTGTATTATCAAGGTATTCCAATCCATTGGAAGATGCCTTGAAAGCTTCTTGTTTGTACAATGGTACTGGGTAGTAGATCATATTTGGGATTTTTTGTTCGTCGAGATATTGTTTTAGTGCATCTCGTCTTCCATCTTTTACCTTTAATGTGTACTGGTGAAAAACATGGGTAGTATAAGATGCTCTAAATGGCGTCTCAAGTGCATCAACATCTGCAAATGATGCATCATAATAGTCCGCTACTTTGCGTCTAGCATCGCAGTAATCATCCAAATGTGGAAGTTTAGCACCTAAAACCACCGCTTGAATAGAGTCTAGACGGCTATTACAACCGACTACGTCATGATAATATCGTACGGATTGTCCATGATTAGCAATTTTTAACAACAATGCACCCAAATCATCATCATTGGTCATGATCGCACCACCATCACCGTAACAACCCAAGTTTTTGGATGGATAAAACGATGTACAGCCTATGTGGCCTATTGTACCAGTTTTAACTTTACGACCATCACTAAAAGTATAATCTGAACCAATAGCCTGAGCATTGTCTTCTATCACCCAAAGCTTGTGCTCATCAGCAATCTTCATGATGGCTTCCATATCAGCAGCTTGACCATATAGATGTACTGGAACAATACATTTTGTTTTATCTGTAATTGCTGCTTTTATCCCTTCAATATTGACATTAAAAGTATCTGCATCTACATCGACCATGACAGGTATCAAGCCTAAAAGAGCAATGACTTCTGCAGTAGCCACATAAGTGAATGCCGGCACAATGACCTCATCACCAGGTTTGAGACCAACTGCCATCATCGCTATTTGGAGCGCATCTGTACCATTCGCGCAAGGGATGACATGTTTTACACCAAGATATGTTTCGAAATCCTTCTGGAATTTTTTGACTTGTGGACCATTTATAAAAGCCGTGGTATCCAATACTTCTTGAATGCCACGGTCTATTTCTTCTTTAATTTTAAGGTATTGGGACTTTACGTCGACCATATGTATCTGCATAATTTAGGTTAAGATTAAGGTTAAGGTTAAGGTTAAGATTAAGATTAAGGGTAAGATTAAGGTTAAGTCTTAGGTTGAGGTTAAGGTTTAGAGTCTCTTAATGTTTTGATTATCTTATTTAGTTCAAAAATTAAATCTTCGTAACCTTTCAGAATTAATTGGCAATCATCTTTAATAAAATAACCAACCGTAATGCCATATAGTAAATGGCTTTTAGTTTCGAATGTTGATCCTCTTGCAAATACATAAAAATTCTTTTTATCCATTGGCGTCATACGTCCAAATGCTTCGGCAATATTTCCCGAAATGCTATTGGATGATCTTCTTATTTGGGATGTCAATCCGTAATCTTCGCTTCTAGGAAGATTAATTGTTAAAATAAAGATCTTTCCAGACAGTTCTAATGACTTTTGCCATACCGGCATATCTTCAAATGAATGATACATCGTCCTTATTGTGTTCCATTTTTTCTGGGATTGTTTGTCTTAATCTTAAACTTAACCTAAATCTTACCAATGGCTTCGCCGCTGATAAGTCGCAAGTACTTGATCTCCAAAGGGCGTGACTAGATTGCAATAATATAAATATCAAGCAATTAAAAGTCCGTCCGTCACCGGTTTCAATAAGTTAAAGTCTACCTTGATTCTTAATTGATATCCGATGGTTTCTAAATCTATGACGAAGCTACGCTTGCCTTCTTTAGAAACTATTTTACCACGCATGCCTGCTAACTGACCTGCGATTACTTCTACTTCTTCGCCCATAAACCAATCCGAGCGAGTAGATTCTTTTACTTCGATATCTTCGCCTACCACTCTTTTTAATGTTTCAATCTCTATCTCAGGAATGGCCAAAAGATCTTGACCATTTCTTAGGAATTTCATGACATATTCTGTCTCGAGCGTTTTTAGATAATCTTCCTTTTTAATACAAACGAAAACATAACAGTTTATAAGAGGAACACTGTAATGCTTTATCTTGCGACTATATCGCTTTGTTTTTGTAAGTATGGGTACGTAGGCTTCTATTTGTTTTTTGGCAAGCGAATCTGCAACATATTTTTCGCACTTATACTTTGTATAAACAGCAAACCAACGTTTCTCGATGGATGAGAGTTGGTTAATATTCTGTATTTGCTTTGGTGTTTTGTCCTTCATCTCGCTACTTTTAACTTTCCCAAAGTAATAATGCATTGTCATTTAGATCATCCCAATGCTCCTGACTAACTTGTGTACTATCAAAAGTTGTACATATGATTTTGCGATGAATAAGTTTTTCTACTTTAGTAATCAATTCTATAAGATAGTCATTGTTTAGTGAACCAATCAACACTAGTTCAATTTGCTGACCATCTAGCCCTTTTGCAAAGGCACCCGTAACATACACTTTATGGATATCACCAAGGTTTTCGATCACACTATCTATGATCTTATCAAAACCAATATACTTTAATATGATATTGTGCATATCAATGTACAAAGGATGATCTGTGTTGGCCCTAAAATATTTTTTATTGCTTCGATTGAAAGAAGTCAGCATACCTGCTTTTTCAAATCTGTTGAGCTCTACCCTTATGCCATTGGATGACTCTCCAAATTCTGATTCTAGACCACGCAAATAGGAAGTTGCCTTACTATTAAGAAAAAACTTTAATAGTAACTTGATACGTGTTTTGGATGATATAAGGGTCTCAATCATATTGAGTATAAAAATTACTCAAAGATAATACATCAATTTTAATTAGTTGACATTTTGAACTAACAAAATAATGGATAAGATAGCTGTTGCTTGCGCAATAGAGTTTGCCAACACTTCTCCCCACTTGACATCACTTTCTTTACCTTCAATATTTTCTTTAATTTTTACTTCTTTATATCCTACTTTGATCTCTGATCCCGGACCAACTTTTGGATATTTTTTAAAGAACAAGAAATTTCTCGCCTTAGTTACTTTACCTGAAGCATCAATCACTGAAATCTTATTAATTGACCCTTCTTTGGATAGACCACCTGCATATTCATTAATGTAATATCCTGCATTTTTACCTTTTCTATATGGAACTTGAATTTTATTCTTGTTTGCGATATCGTTTCTATAGAGTTCAGAAATTCGAGTTGCACCAGAGATAGAAACAATATTACTTATTTTAGGAATACTAATTTCGTCACCTTCTTGTAAAATGATATTTTCAAAAGACTTAGGTTCTTTTATAGCCAGCTCAAGGTCAATAATAATGTATCCTAAATTTTCTTTAACCCTAAGTAAGCTGGCACCTTTTAAAAATGCTTCATCTGTAACACCACCTGCTTCTCGAATGATGGTAGCCAATTTAGTATTATCAGACATTAAGGCATATGTACCAGGATATTTGACTTCTCCATTTACCAACACATTTCTTTGCAATTCGAACTCCGGAGCTTGTCTTATAAAAATCTGATCAAAAGGTTGCAGCTCAAAATTAATACCTCCACCTCTGACATTATATGTTTCATCCAGTTTTAAGGTCGCCACCAAAACTCTAGCTGCCCGATTCTCTTCAAATTCCAGTCTATAAACATCTACCCTATCTAATGCAGCTTCTCTTTTATGTCCACCCGCCAATAAAATCGCATCTCTCAGCGTCAAAGAAGGATTGTATAAAAAGTCTCCAGGGTTTCTTACTGCACCTGCTACTTTTACAAAAGACTCATCTGTAAAACTATTTTTTGAATATATGACCAATCTATCTTTAGGTTGTAAACTGATGTTTGCTGCAGATGTAGGATTTGCTAGAGCTTGTTTTAAATCTACAGAAATATACTCTTGGGTCTTGGATTCATCAGTACGCGTACGGAAAATGTATGCAAACTCTGTAATGGCGTCATAACTTAGTCCACCTGCAAAAAAGATAGCGTCAGAAACTTTTATATTATTCTCTACATCCAAGGCCATAGTAGTTGGCTTTCTTACCGAACCTTCGATATTGATTTCATAATTTTCTGTAAAAGAAGCTTTAGATGAAATAATCAATTCATCACCACGCTGTAAAATTAGATTTTTATTGCTCTGTGGATTAGCTAAAATCTCATTTATATTGATGAATTCATACCTGATGGTCTTAAAGTCGCTATTGTATCTTTTTAAATAGGCAATATCCGTAATGGCATTATTGAGTAATACTGCTTTTTTTAGGATGTCGGATATTTTTTCATTATTGGTCATTGCATAAGTACCAGGATTCTCCACTGCACCAGATACAGACACTTCATTTACAATATTTGTATTAATCTCAGGTATGGTAACGATATCTCCATTTAAAAGAGTAAAGTCTTTACCACTTCTTTCCAGAGATAAAAAGTCAATATCGATTATTCTGACAGAATCGTTTTCTATACGCTTAACTTGGATATTTCCTTTGAGTGCATTTACTTTAAGCCCACCTGCAAGTTTCACCAATTCTTTAAGATTTTCCTTTTCGATCAGTTCGTATTGAAAAGGACGATTAATGGCACCAGAAATAGATATCAATCTGTCAGCTACAGGCACATTGATGTAGTCATTTTCTGATAAATAAAAGTCTTGACTTACGGTTGGGTTTTGTAAGTATTTGTAAACATCAAGTATTTTTGGCTTTTTCCCTGGCCCTAATACTTGTATTTTTCTCACACTACCTATGTCGTTAGGACCACCAGCTGCAATCAATGCATTAAAAGCAGTATTAATAGCGGATAAATTAAAAGTTCCATTATTAAAAACTTCACCTACGATATTTACATTTATGGTACGCGCAGTAGTTACTGCCATTTCGAAATTTTCCTTTTGGAAGTAATGATAATTTCTTAATCTTCCGTATAAAAGTTGTTCTGCTTGTGCAATGGTAAGTCCAGCAATGTAATACCTAGGTTGATTAGTTGGTTGGATATAGCCTTCTTTTTCAATTTCTAGAGCATAATTGGTTTGTGAAGGTCCCCAAATAGAAATGGATACTTTATCTCCTGGACCTAGAATATATGTCTTGGATGGTTTGGCATCTTCGGCTGTTCTAAAAAGTTGCAATGACTTATCTCTGAAAATGTGCTGTCCATATGTCCGTGCAGGAGGCAATTTTTCATTGGCTTGCTCCTGAAGTTTTTCGGAAACTGCTTCTTCTATAGTAGCGCCATCTTTGACCGCTTTCTGTATATCTTTAGACTGATTGACCACTTTGGCTTTATCGTCAACAGATCTGGTATCATCTATTTTTGATTGAGGTACGGAAACATCTGTACTCTTTGAAGTCTGATTTGGTCCAGCTGTTTTGGAAGCTGCTCTTTTTTCAGCATCTAGGATGACCATGACTTCTTCCACCGCTTTTTTCACACGAGCAAGTTCTACTGGATTATTAGGGTCGACCGTGTCTATGTTGACACCTTTTTTGGTCAATTCCTCACGAAATCTTGTTTCGTCATAACCACGTTTTTGCAACTCTGCTCGTGCTGCTGCTTCTGTCATATTCTGGCTATTTGCTGCCAGACTCAAAAAAGTAATAAAAAAAAGGAGTAAAAATCTAAATACCATTTTTCGTATGTTGATTGATTTAGCGTAATGAATGGAGCAAAAACCAGCAATTTCTTTATTGCTTTCCAAGATCCAACCAATATTCAAAACCTATTATTTACAATATAACTAATAATTTAAATTGGGTGCTAGCCAACGTTCTACTTCATTAACGTCCATTTGTTTCCTTTTAGCGTAATCAAGGACCTGATCTTTTGAAATATTCCCTAAACCGAAGTACTTTGACTCAGGATGTCCGAAATACCAACCACTCACTGATGCAGCAGGATACATGGCTTTGCTTTCTGTAAGTATGATGCCCGTATTTGCCTCAGCATCCAATAATCGCCACAAAATATCTTTTTCTGTATGATCAGGACACGCGGGATAACCTGGTGCTGGACGGATGCCTTGATATTTTTCATCAATCAAAGCTTCATTTGGCAATTGCTCGCTTTTCGAATATCCCCAAATACTTTTCCTTACTTTCTCATGCAAATACTCTGCCAATGCTTCTGCTAGTCTATCGGCTAGTGCTTTGGTCATAATGGCATTATAATCATCTAGTTGCTCTTCGTACATTTTTACCCAAGGCTCTATACCAATACCCGCTGTGACTGCGAATGCACCGAAAAAATCAGTTTTGCCTGAATCTACGGGAGCAACATAATCTGCTAAACAATGATATGCGAGACCATCAGATTTCTTCCGTTGTTGACGTAAAAAATGTACTTTGTCACATCTCTGGCCAGTTTTATGGTCAAAAATAATGACATCATCTCCATCACTATTGGCAGGAAAAATACCTATCACCCCTTTTGCAGAAACCCTATTTTCTTTGATCATTAAGTCTAGGATTTCAATCGCATGGTCATATAGCTTTTGTGCTTCGACACCTACAAATGCATCCCTAAATATAGTAGGATATTTACCTTTGAGCTGCCAACTTGCAAAAAAAGGCGTCCAATCTATATAAGGAACCAAATCTTCCAAAGATATCTCATTAAACGCTTTGACACCTAAAAACTCAGGTTCATATGGTTGATACGACTGCCAATCAATCTGTTGCTTTTTCTCTCTTGCTTCTTGGATAGAAACGTATTCTTTGGCTGTCTCCCCTGCTGCACGTTTAATACGAAGTTCGTCATATTCTTGTTTCACGTCCATGACAAAGGTCTTAGACACATCGCCTTCTTTGGATAATAACTGACTTACTACACCCACACTTCTACTTGCATCGAGTACATGAATGACGGGACCATCGTATTGTGGTTCGATTTTTAATGCTGTATGAGTCTTGGATGTTGTCGCCCCACCAATTAAGAGTGGTAGTTTGAATCCTTGTCTTTTCATTTCTTTGGCAACATGCACCATTTCGTCCAATGATGGCGTTATCAATCCACTCAATCCTATGACATCGACATTATGCTCACGAGCTGCTTGTAAAATTCTTTCCGCAGATACCATAACACCCAAGTCAACGATATCATAATTATTACAAGCTAGTACCACACCAACTATATTTTTTCCAATATCGTGGACATCCCCTTTTACAGTAGCCATCAAGATTTTACCTTTGACTGTACCACCACCTGTAAGTGCTTTTTCTGCATCTATATATGGTGTAAGATAAGCCACCGATTTTTTCATGACGCGGGCACTTTTGACCACTTGAGGTAAAAACATCTTGCCAGCGCCAAACAAATCACCTACGATATTCATACCATCCATGAGCGGACCTTCTATCACCTGAAGTGATGTTGGGTATTTGAGTCTAGCTTCTTCCGTATCTTCATCAATATAATCAGTGATGCCTTTGACCAATGCATGAGACAAGCGCTCTTCCACACTACTTTCTCGCCATCTGAGGTCTTTCTGAATGACCCGTCCGCCACCTGCAACACGCTCTGCATAGTTGGTCAGTTCTTCTGTGGCCTTTTCATTTCTATTAAAAAGCACATCTTCTACAAGCGTAAGTAGCTCTTTATCTACTTCTTCATACACTTCGATCATTCCTGCATTTACGATGCCCATATCCATGCCCGCTTTGATAGCATGGTATAAAAATGCGGAGTGCATAGCTTCTCTTACCTTATCATTGCCACGATAAGAAAATGAGATATTACTAACACCACCACTTATTTTAGCTCCTGGACATTCGGCTTTGATGCGTCGAGTCGCTTCTATAAAGTTGATAGCGTATTCATTATGTTCTTTAATACCAGTTGCTACAGCAAAAATATTAGGATCAAAAATGATATCTTCCGCAGGAAAACCTATTTCATTGACCAATATACTGTATGCACGTTTGCAAATATCAACTTTACGATCAATGGTGTCTGCTTGACCTAACTCGTCAAATGCCATCACTACGGTAGCTGCGCCATACTTTCTTAAAAGATTGGCTTGACGCCGAAATTCTGTCTCACCCTCCTTCATGGAAATAGAATTGACGATACATTTGCCCTGAATACATTTAAGTCCTGCTTCTATGACTTCAAATTTTGAAGAATCTATCATCACCGGTACTTTGGCAATATCTGGCTCTGACATGGCTAGGTTTAGGAAGGTCTTCATTGCTTCCTTCGAGTCTAGTAGCCCTTCATCCATGTTGACATCTATAATCTGTGCACCACTTTCTACTTGCTGGGCTGCAACTGACAATGCTTCAGAATATTTATTTTCGGCAATTAGTTTTGCAAATTTGCGTGAACCTGTGACGTTTGTTCTTTCACCTATATTTATAAAATTAAGATCTTCTCTTACGATCAATGGTTCTAGACCTGCATAGGAAGTCAGTTTCTTTTTTGTTGGAATTGGTCTTGTCGACATTCCTTCCACGGCATCAGCCATAGCTTTAATATGGTCAGGCGTAGTACCACAACAACCGCCAATGATATTGACTAATCCTGAAGAAACAAACTCGCGAATGTATTCTTTCATCTCATCAGCTGACTGATCGTAAGCACCTAATTCATTCGGAAGGCCAGCATTGGGATATGCACTGATAAAACAAGATGCAATATTGCTGAGATCTTCTAAATGTGGTCGCAACTCTTTTGCACCTAAAGCACAATTCAAACCGACACTAAAAAGGTCAGCATGTGCGATGGATATATAAAATGCTTCTGCTGTCTGACCACTTAAAGTACGTCCACTTGCGTCCGTAATCGTACCAGAGACCATGACAGGTGTGTTTATTTGTCTTTCTTCCTTCAGATTTTGAATAGCAAATAACGCCGCTTTACAATTTAAAGTATCAAAAACAGTTTCCACCAGCAAGATATCTGCACCACCATCGAGCAATCCCATCGCTTGTTCGTAATAATTTTCTACCAACTCGTCAAAAGTAACAGCTCTAAATCCTGGATTATTGACATCAGGAGACAAAGAAGCAGTTTTGTTGGTAGGACCTATGGCTCCTGCCACAAATCGTGGTTTGTTTGGATTCTTCTGCGTAAATTCTGTTGCTACTTTCTTTGCAATACGTGCGGACTCTTTATTAAGTTCGTATGTAAACTCCTCCAGGTGGTAGTCAGACTGCGATATCCTAGTACCATTAAAGGTATTCGTTTCAATGATGTCTGAACCTGCTTCTAGATATGCTCTGTGGATAGCTTCTATAATATCAGGTCTAGTAAGAGACAACAAATCGTTGTTTCCTTTCAAGTCTGAATGATGATCTTTGAATCGTTCACCTCGATAATCTGATTCTTCCAGTTTATACCTTTGAATCATAGTACCCATGGCACCATCTAAAACGAGAACTTTCTCCTGTGCTAATTTAATTAAATCTGTCATAAGTGCCGCAAAGTTAACAATAAATGATATTATCTTTTACATTAAAAAAGAACTAAGTAAGAGTATGCTTAAATATACTCTAAAAAAGCTTAAGAAGTATGACGTCATCTCAAGTTAAAGACCAAAAAATTGGACTGTCCATAAATTACATTTACCTTTGATTTTTTAAACTGAAACCATATGATAGATTTTAAAAAACATCTACCGTTCACTTTGTTTTTTGGTGTTATATTTTTTCTTAACATCTTGTTTATGTACGTATTACAAGACTATAGGATGGTAGCAAAACCAATGATTATGGCGAGTTTGATAGGTTTTTATATCACAGTAGAGCGCAGACAATCGAATGCATTTGTGCTTGCAATGATCTTTGCTTTGCTAGGCGACGTGTTTTTAATGTTCAAGGGAGATGATTTTTTCTTGATAGGGTTATTATGTTTTATGGTGATGCAGTTATTGTATACCTACCTTTTTTCAAGGGAAGGGAGCAATGATAATAAAAGATTAATGCTCATTAGTGGGCCATTATTATTATTGACCGTAGGTATTATTTCATTATTGTGGAATGATTTGGGTGATCTCAGGATACCTGTTTTGGTGTATGCGATGGCAATTACAGCTATGGTGATTTCAGCTATTTATCGGAAGAATAAATTAAAAGGCTATAGTGCTGTGGTTTTTGGTGTAGTGTTATTTTTAATATCCGATGCTGTTTTGGCTATTTCAAAGTTTGGTGGTGCCGTACCATTTCAAGACATCATAATCATGTGTACCTATATGGCAGCACAATATCTAATAGTGAGAGGTATGGTTGCGGCACATGAATTGAACAATTAAATAATATAGTCCATTTTTAAGATCTGTTAAAATTGCGTACCTAAAGGCACGCTAACGTTTGTATTAAATTTATTTTCTACCAATATGTTGTCCTTAACAGGACAAGGATATTTACAAATGTACATTTTTCACTACCAATATTTTGTCCTTAACAGGACAAGAGTAAAAAAGTCAATTATAAGTCCACTCCGAAAACACGAATTAATTGATAATCAACCGACTTTCACCCTGACCCTAAAGGGAAACGTTTGATTATCAATGTAGTAGAAATATAGGTTTTTTATTTTACTTGAACTAAGGATTTTTCAGAGTAGACTCAAATATAAAATGTTGATCAATTTAAAGGTATAAGTCTACATTTTAGATAGTAGCAATCCTGCTTTTGAAAGAAGGTTTTCAGTCTTGGCAAAACAAAATCTGATCAATTTGTCTTGTCTATGGTCTGAATAAAAAACTGAGATAGGAATACAAGCTACACCATGTTTTATAGTCATTTCTTTGGCAAAAGCTACATCATCTAGGTCGCTAATCTCACTGTAATCACACAGTTGAAAAAAAGTCCCCTCAGATTTTAATGGTCGAAGGCGTGTCTTTTTTAAAATCTCTAAGAAGAAATCTCTTTTATGCTGATAAAATTGAGGTAGTGACAAATATTGCTGCTCATCTTTCATAAATACTGCCAAAGCGTGCTGAACAAAAGAATTAACACTGAATACATTCCATTGGTGGACTTTGCGGATTTCATTCATAAGGTACTCAGGCGCTATACAATAGCCCACTTTCCAACCAGTACAATGATACGTCTTGCCAAATGAAAACACTGAAATACTTCGTTGATACAATTCAGGATATTTGAGTGCACTTTCATGCGGCTGACCATCGTACACCAAATGTTCATAAACTTCATCGCTCAAGATGATGATATCGGTATCTTTCACAATAAGAGACAATTGAATCAAATCATCTGCTTTCAATATCGTTCCTGTAGGATTGTGTGGCGTATTGATGATGATCATCTTGGTTTTCGGGCTGATCATCGCTGCCAATAGCGACCAATTGATCTTAAATTCGGGTGCTTCCATGGCATAAACCACAACCTTACCACCTGCCAACTCGATCGATGGACGATAGCTGTCATACGCTGGTTCGAAGATTATGACTTCGTCACCTGCATGGATCAATGCCGTAATTGCAGTAAAAATGGCTTGTGTGGCTCCAGCGGTAATGGTTATTTCGGATGTTGGGTTTATATATTGACCATAAGCACGAAATACTTTCTCTGCTATAACTTCTCGCAACGGCATCACACCTGCCATAGGTGCGTACTGATGTTTGTGGTCATTAATAGCATCTTTGACCAAATCCAACAACGCACTAGGTGGATTATAATCTGGGAAACCCTGACCAAGATTTAGCGCTTGATGTTGCGTCGCCAAGGCAGACATCTCTGTGAAGATGGTGGTTTGGGATGAGGAGAGTTTGGATGTTATTTGCAAAATAGAGTAGGTATAAATAAAAAAGACATTTCAACCACCAAAGATACAGGCTGAAATGTCTTTATTGTATATTACTGAATAGAAATCCTCTTTTACAAATCAAACTTAATCCCCTGTGCCAATGGCAAAGTAGTGCTATAATTGATCGTATTGGTCTGTCTGCGCATATATGCTTTCCAGCTATCTGAACCTGATTCTCGTCCGCCACCTGTTTCTTTTTCACCACCGAAGGCACCACCTATTTCTGCACCACTTGTTCCGATATTGACATTGGCAATTCCACAATCTGAACCTGCAGCTGAAAGGAACCTCTCTGCTTCACGAAGATTGGTGGTCATGATGGCTGAAGATAAACCTTGTGGTACATCATTTTGAATGGCGATGGCATTTTCTACATTTCCTTTATACTTGAGTAAGTACAAAATCGGTGCAAAAGTCTCATGTTGTACGATAGGCATACTATTTTCTGCTTCTACTATGCATGGTTTTACGTAACAACCGCTTTCATAATGTTTGCCTTTGAGTATACCACCTTCAACCAGGATGTTGGCACCTTGCTCTTTAGCAGCTTGGAGTGCATTTTGATATGCATCCACAGCCATTTTATCGATCAATGGTCCTACATGGTTTTTGCTATCTAATGGATTGCCTATTTTTAGTTGGGTATATGCTTTGGTCAGCTTTGTTTTGACTTCGTTGTATATGCTTTCGTGTACGATAAGCCTTCTCGTAGATGTACATCTCTGTCCACAAGTACCTACCGCTCCGAAAAGTGCACCTGTCAATACAAGATTTAAGTCTGCGGATTCTGTCACGATGATAGCATTGTTTCCTCCCAATTCTAGTAAGCTTCTCCCAAGTCTCTCTGCTACCGCTGCACCCACTATTTTGCCCATTCTTGTGCTACCTGTTGCTGATACCAAAGGTACTCTTTTATCCTGGGTCATCCACTCTCCTACTTTATAATCACCGGTGATGATACAACTCACACCTTCAGATACTTTATTGGCTTTTAGTACTTTATGCAAGATATTCTGACAAGCTACAGCACATAGTGGTGCTTTTTCGCTGGCTTTCCATACACATACGTCTCCGCATACCATGGCGATCATAGCATTCCAAGACCAAACAGCCACTGGAAAATTGAAAGCAGATATAATACCTACGATGCCTAGTGGATGCCATTGCTCATACATACGATGGTAAGGTCGCTCAGAGTGCATAGTCAGACCGTACAACTGGCGAGACAATCCTACTGCAAAATCACAGATATCGATCATTTCTTGTACTTCGCCGAGACCTTCCTGAAGAGATTTGCCCATTTCGTAAGATACTAGTTGACCGAGTGGTTCTTTGTATTTACGCAGCTCTTCGCCATATTGACGCACGATTTCACCACGTTTTGGGGCTGGTATTTCGCGCCATTCAGTGAATGCTTTTTGCGCTGTTTTGATGACTTTTTCGTAATCTTTTTTGGAAGTGACAGATACACTGCCTATCAATTCTCCATCTACGGGAGAGAAAGATTCGATATAAGTATCAGATTTTAGGGCCTTTTGCCCTGTCCAAGTACCTTCATTTTTTTTGTGAAGGTTTAATTTTTTTAAAAAAGAAGTATTCATTTGGGTATGGTTTATTAATGTATTCAGCAATAAATGCTTTAAATTTTAGTGCAAAAGTAAGAAACTTAGTTGAATGAGTGGTAGAAAAAAGAGAGAATGGAAGGTTTAGTGTTGAAATGACTTAAGTGAAGATACAAATCAATCTCTGAAAGACTTGGCTTGTCACTTTCTTAAAATGAAGACATTCAAAATAAATATAATGATGGCAAGGTCCTTTATTTTTTCTTCATTTTTTCCTTAATTACTTCTTCAATCCTACGTCCTTCTATCTTGCTATCTAGCCATGAAATGATATCTAAATACAAAAATGGTCGCTTTTCATAAGGATCGTTTTGGAATTTTAGCAATTTAGTCCTAAGCTTACTAAATTCTGACATCAGGTCGTATTTAGTCATTTGTGGAGTCCTACGTATAAATGACAAGATTTCTTTTTGCACAGATTGCAGATCTTCCATCTTAATTAAAAAACGATAAACTGACTTGATTTGATAACTAACTAAAAAATCATTACCTAATTCAAAATGACTAATCAAGGTCAATATTCTAGCAAAACATTGGATGTCTTCTCTCAAGCCACCGATAGGGCTATTGTTTATTTTATTAAGATATTCTATAGCATTGTTGTAGTCATCTGCTCCAAAATAAACACAGGCCACCTTATAATTAAATACCATTTCCCTGTTGATATCCCAATGATGTTTTCCTGTTTTTAGTACATCTCTAATTTCTACAATCTCTTTGACACCTTGTTTGTAATCACCTATCAAGAATATCTTATTTAATAAATGTACATACTTAAATAACCGATAATGGGACAGTTGGCTTTCTGACATCTGATCTATATATTGGTTTTCAAAATCAATATATGTCGCATAATGCTGAAGAAATTTTTCTGTTTTATTTGCCATATACAAGGCATTCATGGCATTGTGAAGACCTTTGAAATACAAGATTTGATCTTCCTTGATCAAGTGTGGAAAATCTCTAAAACAATCCACCCATTTTTGCGAATATTTGTAGTAGTTTACAAAATCTTGGGTCATGTGATAGTACCAGACAAATGATTGATAGTAATATATACGTTCGTAAAACCCTAACTTTTCAGGTTTTAAATCTGGAAGGTTTTGATAGAAATAATCTTTGACATGCTCAAAATCTTTTCTATCTTTTACATATCCATACTTAAGATACATGCCATAAAGCATTAAAGACAAATTTGATAATTTGTCATGGATGGCAACTTTAGAAAGTATCAAATTGCTCAATTCGTTGAGTTGAATGGCTTTTTGGGTGGAGCTGCCAGTGATGTATTGGGTCTCGATTTTTCTTTCTTCATCTAGAATATGGTAAGCCAATAAAGTCTCATGATTAACGTGTGCCATCTTTTTAGCTTTTTCCAGCATATCTAAACTAGCTTTGGTCATCCCTTTTGATTGCAATATTTTTGAGTAATCCAATAATTCCCTAATGGCCACATCTGAAAATTCTTGCTTGTGGAGATTGCGCAAGTTGACCAAAATTTGTTTCATTAGATTGGCCTTAATATTGGACAATTGACCTTTTTTGATCTGAGGTAATTTCTTAAGTAAATCAGCTTCTTTAAATGTTTTATTGGAGTCGATGTAGTCAAATAATTGCATAAATAATTTGACTGATGCATTGTTGTCTCTATTTACATATAGTCTAAAACTCTTTTTCTCTGCTTTGGTGAGCGAATGAATCAGCTGAATAAGTTGGTCTGTTTGTTGACTTGGCATCTTTTTTATTGAAAACGTAAAGATAAATGGAATTGAAACCAAAAGTTAGACAAAAATAAATATATATGTCAAATGTTTTCAAAAACTACTTCCTTTTGCTTTTGTGGCGTGTATTTTTCTTGTTCTTAAAGTTACCAGGCAACAACAAGCGTATATTTATTCGTTATAATAAAAAAAGGTCATAAAATATGATGTATCGAAGTGCTTTCACCCTATTATTAAATGTATTCCTTAGTATTCATTTATTCTGCCAGCCATTTTCTTATCCAAAAGATAATCCTTTGGAGCTAGGTAAAGTTAAATGGTTAAGAGATTATAACGATGCTTTACGCCAAAGTAAAGAAAAAGATATTCCGATATTTATATTGTTTCAAGAAGTACCCGGATGTGCCAATTGTACTCGATTTGGTAATGATGTCCTTTCTCATCCATTGGTCGTAGAAGCAATAGAAACTTGTTTTGTGCCACTCTGTATATATAATAATAAAGGTGGAAAAGATAAGGCAATCCTCGATAAATTCAACGAGCCTTCTTGGAATAACCCTGTGGTCCGAATCATAAATCACCAAGAAAAAGATATCGTCAAACGGCAAGCGGATTTCAGAAATGTCTCCAAAACGGTGGCCACCATCATCAATGCTCTTCAAACTTCAGGAAAAGAAGTGGATGAATATCTCACGTTGCTCCTTCAAGAAACATCTGCCATAGCTGAAAACAAAACTGATGAAGTCTATTTTAGTATGTATTGCTTCTGGACTGGCGAAAGAGAAATAGCAGCACTTGATGGTGTTTTGGCTACAGAAGCTGGATTTATGCATGGGAAAGAAGTCGTAAAAGTCACCTACAACAAAGAAAAAACATCTTTAGATGAGCTGGCAGATAAAGCAAAAAACAAGGGATGTGCTGATCAAATCTATGCTTCAGTTAATACAAATACTAAGGCGAATGTATTACCAATAGCCAAATATAAAAAAGATCAAGAAGACAAATATTATCTCCTAAAATCGCCTTACAAATCCATACCAATGACCGATCTTCAGAAAACAAAGGTAAATCGAGCCATTGCAAAAGGTCAGGATGCATCTTTATACCTGTCACCAAGACAACTTGCCATTCTTGCCAACAAAAAGGCAAACAAAAATTACACTGAATTCAAGATGGAAGATGTCTGGTATCAATGAAATGATCATCTTTACACTTTAATTTGATAAATATCGTCAAAGAATATTCTGATTTTGATCCAAATAATAACTAATATTCAAAATAATAGACTGACTTACACACTTGATTTCATTTTTAATGAAGTGTTGGGTGTGGCCTATTCAATTATAGATACAATAGATAGTAAAGTTGTATTTAATGGACCATGTATTAATTATGGAATTGATAATATGGATTCAAATCAAATATTTATTCCAATACAAGGATTATTAAATCAAAGCGGTATCACGAATTGCACTGAAGAGATAAAGACTTTGGCAAAAAACATATTGACATCCATAGAAAAAAGAGAAATATTTACAGATGATATCTTTTCGTTAATATTTTTTATGATCAGTCGATATGAAGAATACCTGCCACATGAAGCTGATCAACTTGGTAGATATCAAGCTGAAAACAGCCTTAGCTATCAAATGCAGATATTAGATAGAGCTATTGTAGATGAATGTATATTAAATCTTAAAAATATTATTTCTGAGAAATATCCAACTTATGTATTTCCGAATAAAAAAAAGTTTGCTATCCGTTCTACTATTGACATAGATCAAGTTTGGGCATATGCGCACAAAGGATTTAGAAATATTGGAGGAGGTATCAAAGATTTGATCAAAGGAGATTTATTTTCATTCAAAAGAAGATTATCTAGTTTTAATAATTACAAAAATGACCCATTTAATACTTACGAACTGCTAGAAAGCCTTCACAAAAAACATCAAATAAAACCAAATTATTTTGTACTATTTGCTTCTAAAACTTCCACTTATGATAAGAATCATGATATTTCAGAAACTAATTTCCAAATAAAAATAAAAGGTCTTGCTGAAAAGAATGCTGTCGGAATTCATCCATCATTTAGATCAAACGAAGACCCAAATGTACTTTCATCAGAAATAAAAAACCTTAATAACCTTTTAAAAACAAAAATTACAACATCTCGGAAGCATTTTATCAAGCTTGAACTTCCAACTACCTATAGGAACCTTATAATGAATGGGATAAAAGAAGACTACAGCATGGGATATCCCGAAGAGAATGGATACAGAGCAGGTACCGGACACAATTTTTATTGGTATGATCTGATAAATGAATGTGTTACAGATTTGATTATACACCCATTTCAACTTATGGATGTGACGTTAAAAAATTACAAAAAGCTTAGTGCAAATCAAGCAAAAACAGAAATAAATAGGTTTATAAAATACGCTAAAGAAGTAGATGCTCCACTATGTGTCATATGGCACAACAGTTCGCTAGATGAAGGCGGTATGTGGAGAGGATGGACAGATGTATATGAATCCATATTGTGTGGAGGACAAGAAATGGGAGAATAGCTTATTTTAAAGACATTTGAAGAAAATAAAACACATCAATTACATTCATTAGTTTCTACCAAGACTATCTGAGAAACAACTTTTTAAAATATTACTAATGAATCCACTCTGAAAAGCCATTAGTTCAAATAAAATGAAAAACCTTTATTTCTACTGCCTAGATAATCAAAGTTATACCCCTTTAGGGGCAGGGGTGTTTCCCTTTAGGGTCAGGGTATAAAATGTTTGATTATCAATCAATTTGTGTTTTCGGAGTGGACTAACTATTGAAACCATATTTCTAAATCAACGACTAAAAAAACTATTCTCAATAATAAACCGTCTTTTCGCCACCTTTATAAAAAGGCAAATTCCACATGAGACGTGCGCCTATGAGCATATCAAAACGAGATTTATTGGTCGCAAGGCCTGTGTCAAAATTGATGGCTCTTACTTCAGAAGTAAAACCTTGAATAAAGTCTAATGCAAACTCAAAATTCAATCTCCTATCCTGACTTAAATGTTTGTATGCTATTGTTTCTTTAAGAGAAAAGCCACGTGTCAGACGATCATAACCGATATGTCTACCTGCCCTAACTTGACCAATTGAATTACGATCGTCAGAAAATTTTATTTGATGCTGGAGAATACCACCAGAAAGTGCTACTTTAATACCTGACCTAGAATCCTTTTTTATCGGAATCAACTTACCAATGCCTAGCCCCATAAAAAAGCCTTGCTCCTTCATGATAAGGCTTGCATATTGATTATCATCTCCCAATATAAATCCATCGATAGTTCGGTATGGAGCCAATACATCTTCTTTTATGTTTTCACTAAATAGATACAAAAACTCTGCATTCACTAGCCAGTTTGTTTTCGTGATATATTCTGCACTTAATCCAAAATTCATATTACTACCGTATCTATCGGCCATGTCACCTAAAGGAACATTTAATCCTAGACCCAAACCAAAATTAAGGATACTACCGTCGACTGCCTTTACACCTTCATCAGTCAACTGACCAAAAACAGTTGAACTAAAAGTACAGAAAAATATTATCAAACTTAAAATCGTACGCATAACCTTACTTTAATATTACTATTTAAAAGAACGATACAAAACACCTTAATGTTGACTATGGAAAGGAAAAAACTTTGTCTTAGATGTACATAGTTAGCTAAAGCTGCAAAAAAAGCTTTTTATATGTGCTTTTATTAGATTTTGCACAGCGACCAAAAAACTCTGCAAACTTGACTTGTGGAAAGATCCCCATATCTTCTGCATATATGTAAATCCTTTCAATAATTGACAGTATACCATCCAATGTGGTGGACACATGGAAACCTCCGTTTTTATTTTTTGATAAATAAAATTTCATTTCTGAATAGGAAACAAAACAAAACTCAATCAAATCATTGGAAATTACTTTGAAATTATAACCGTAGGCTAGCTTTTTTTGAATAAAATTTAAAGGTTGAATTTCTTGTTCGCCATTATCCATAAACTTAATCCAATTAATAGATATAGGATCATTCAAATCTAACAAACCATTATAAAGGCAATTGGCTTCATATACCACTGTATTCCTGTTTTGATTACGCTGGATATAAAATAATAGTTGATCATACGATTCAATATCAGGATAGTCTTCTGGTCTGCCGTATTGCCCTGTGACTAATGTTTCATATTGTTCAGTCTGTGTAAAAAACATCATTTATTATTTTATGAATCTAGATTTTGTATCTGAAATGATACATATAATATATAGATTGGTAAAAATAGAAAAATTAAAAAGAACAACATCCAAAAAGCACTTGAAAATATCATTTTTGAGTCCCTAATGTACTTTTAGCGACATATTGAAGCCAAAAATGATATGATTTACCGACAAAGTGCATCATTTTTAAGCTGCATTACTCCATTGTGTAGAAGATGGGCTTTGTAGCAATGTATTAGCTGTATTTTTTAGACCAGAAATTACATAGTAAATTAAGCTAAATGGGAAAACCACTACAAGTAGTATAATTAACGAAATTAAAAATTTATTTTGCATTGTATATCAAATTTATACAAAAGTAATCTTCCAATATAAACAGAATCTAATCAGAACATTAAGTTATTGTAAAGCCTGAACAACATTAATGATAACTTAATATATTAAGCTGCATTTTGGATAAAGTAAAATCTATCTCTGAGTCTACTCCGAAAAGTCTTTAGTTCAAATAAAATGAGAAATATTTATTACTACTGCATTGATAATCAAACGTTTCCCTTTAGGGTCAGGGTAAAAAACGATTGATTGTCAGTAAATTAATGTTTTCGGAGTGGACTCATATTTAAAAACAATATGAAGGTAAAACTACCAAAAAGTGCTCCTCATCCTGAATAATTCAAAAACAACTGCTACCTTTGTGTCCCGTAGCGGAGAATTCAACTCTCCTGCCTATCAATCACACATGGCTAAATATATATTTGTTACGGGAGGAGTGACATCGTCACTTGGGAAAGGTATCATTGCAGCATCTCTTGCAAAATTACTCCAATCGCGTGGTCTTACCGTGACCATCCAAAAATTTGATCCTTATATCAATGTCGATCCTGGTACACTAAATCCATATGAGCATGGAGAGTGTTATGTCACTGAAGATGGTGCAGAAACGGATCTAGATCTAGGCCATTACGAAAGATTTCTAAACAAACCGACATCCCAAGGTAATAATGTCACCACTGGTAAAATTTATCAAACTGTCATTAATAAAGAAAGAGCGGGAGCTTTCCTTGGTAAAACAGTACAAGTCATCCCTCACATCACGGATGAAATAAAGAGACGTGCGACGCTCTTAGAAAAAGAACACAATTATGATATTATCATCACTGAAATAGGTGGTACAGTAGGAGATATCGAATCTCTACCTTATCTAGAGGCACTTAGACAATTGCGTAGAGAAGTCGGAAAAGAGAATTGCGTTGTCATCCACTTGACACTAATTCCTTATTTAACTGCAGCCAAAGAATTAAAAACAAAACCAACCCAACATTCTGTCAAAGAATTGCTACAGGCTGGTATCCAACCCGATATTTTAGTGTGTAGGACTGAGCATCATTTGCCGAAAGAGTTGAAAGAAAAACTGGCTCTTTTCTGTAATGTGGACGAAAATTCTGTAATAGAAGCCATAGATGCAGAGACAATTTATGACGTTCCATTACTTATGTTAAAAGAAAAACTAGACAAAACAGTTCTCAAAAAACTAGGGATCAAAAATAATACAGAACCAGATCTCAACCATTGGAAGGACTTTTTGGGTAGGCTTAAAAATCCTACACGTGAAGTCAATATTGCTTTGGTGGGAAAATATAACGAGCTTCAGGATGCATACAAATCAATATATGAGGCCTTTATCCATGCAGGTTCTGTAAATGAGTGCAAAGTCAGGGTGATACCAATACATTCAGAAACACTTGAAACAGGTGATGTACCAACCAAGTTAAAAGATATGGATGGCATACTGGTAGCACCAGGATTCGGAGAGCGTGGCATCGCTGGAAAACTCGAAGCTATACGATATGTACGTGAAAACAATATACCTTTTTTTGGTATTTGTTTAGGCATGCAATGTGCTGTGGTAGAATTTGCAAAAAATGTCTTGCATATAGAAAATGCCAACTCCACAGAAGTAGACCCTTCGACATCAGAGCCTATTATTGACTTAATGGAAGATCAAAAAACAGTTACTATCAAAGGTGGAACTATGAGACTCGGTGCATACGCATGTAAGTTGGCTAAAAACTCACTTAGCTATAAATCCTATGGGAAAGCTGATATTTCAGAAAGACATAGACATAGATATGAGTTCAATAATGCTTATCTAGAAAGAATGGAAGCAGGCGGACTTATTGCTACAGGTAAAAACCCAGAATCTGGGCTTGTAGAAGTTGTAGAACTAAAAGACCACCCATATTTCGTTGGTGTGCAATATCATCCAGAACTAAAAAGTACCGTAGAAAATCCGCATCCATTGTTTGTCAGTTTTATAAAAGCAGCCTTGCAAAACAAATAAGGAAATATGCGGAAGCTAAAACTGGAAGAATTAGATCGAGTATCTATCGATGAATATAAGTCGGCAAAAAAAATCCCTGTAGTGGCAGTATTAGACAATATTCGCTCCGCAATGAATGTAGGTTCTGTATTTAGAACAGCAGATGCGTTTGCCATCGAGAAGATCATCATCTGTGGGATTAGTGCGACGCCACCTAATCGTGAAATCACCAAAACTGCCATAGGAGCCACAGAATCGGTAGTTTGGGAATATATAGAAAACGTGAGTGAGGCTGTTTCCTATCTCAAAAATGACGGATATACTATAGCTGGTATTGAACAAACGGATGCTTCAGTCCTTCTCACAGATTATATATTCAATACTGAAAAAATAGCCGTAGTTTTTGGCAATGAAGTCGATGGTGTAAGTGATGAAGTTATTAATGAATTAGATGTTTGTATTGAAATTCCACAATTTGGAACTAAACATTCACTTAATGTTTCTGTATGCGCTGGCATTGTATTGTGGGAACTAGCAAAAAAGTATCATTTGACCTGAGTCATTAATATCAATCAATATTGTTTGGCTCCATATGCAAAAGCTCTAACATATTTTTTTGCTCCATTATTTTTCCCATTTTAGCCTCTGAATTAATGTATCTTCTCTTATTTTTTACAGCAAATACTGACATTGATCCATCATCTATTGGTTCTGTATTCTGTAAAACAACAGAATATTTTTTTTGAAGGAAAAGGTCAAAATCTCTTTTTTCAGTCACAATAAAAAACTCACTGTTATTTAGTCTTGGGTTTATATAGATTTCATCACATGACTTGTTAGAGTCGCTAGCAAATTCTGATTTCTTTACGTAAGAAGTAATATTATATGATTCTGGCTCAAAATTATTGATAAAGAACCATAAAGTCTTAAATGTTGCTGGCGTGTTTTTATTGTTGTGAAGTGCTACGATCAGTTTGGCGCCTTTGGTTTCTGACCAGATGATGTTAGCAAGATTTCGCACATCTTTTTTGACCTTTGTATCCACTTTACCATCACCGCTAATGATTTTTATATTTTTTTGAAGGACGGTATCATTTAAAGTATAAATCCTATTAGGATCAAACTGATAAGTCGTTTTATCATATTCAAATGTAACATTTCTATTGGTCGTATCTATCGAGTGGGACAACGTAAAGAGTTTACCACCATACTTTTTCAAAACCTCCATACCTGCTTCGAGTGAAGCTTCTTCGTTTTCATGTACGTGAGCATAAACAACATTTTTGCCTGGTTTGGTATAAATTTTTAAATACAACGTATCATCGCCCAATCTGATAGTTTTGACCAAAGTATCCAAGCCTTGTGCCCATGAGATATTTGTAATGATAGCTAAAGCGAAAAGTAAAAAAGATTTTTGGATCATAAAAGGGTTTTGTCATTATGGAATAACAAAGTACTTGATACTTCTTGTTTATCAAAATTTCGTTATCGTCGACAAATTTAAGGTTTTTTAGCTAAATATGCCATCAAAGTAATTTAATTTTGGCATGTCACAATACCCAGTGATTAGAAAATAGATATAAAACATATCTTTGCTATTGTATAAAAAAGAAAAGTTATGATCATATTGACGGGAGTATCAGGTTTTATTGGTTCATGTCTACTCACCCATCTCAATCAATCTGGGTTTAATAGAGAAATAGTTGTAGTAGATGATTTCTATAAATTGTACAAGGACAAAAATACAGATAATAAGGCTGTGCGTGAATGGATGCATCGAGATATCTTTTTAGACTGGTTTGAAAAGACAACACAAAAAGTAGATTTAGTCCTTCACATAGGTGCACGTACAGATACTACTTTAATGGGTACAGAAATTTTTGACCAATTAAATGTCAATTATTCCAAAAGAATCTGGACTGCATGTGCTCGTAAAGAAATACCTATGATTTATGCTTCAAGTGCCGCTACTTATGGTGATGGTAGCCTTGGATTTGATGACAATCATGAAAATATTCACTTATTAAAACCACTAAACCCATATGGAGACAGCAAGCAACAGTTTGATTTGTGGGCACTAGATCAAGATGAAAAACCACCTTTTTGGATTGGTTGTAAGTTTTTTAATGTCTATGGACCAAATGAATATCATAAGGGTAGAATGGCTTCCGTGATCTTTCACACCTACCACCAAATCAGAAATACAGGTGGCATGAAACTTTTCAAATCACACAGACCAGACTATGCTGACGGACATCAAAGCAGAGATTTTATATATGTGAAAGACATTCTTGACATAATAACCTTCTTTATCCAACATCCATCAACTGCAAGCGGTATATATAATTTTGGAACTGGCGTCGCACGCACATTTCTAGACTTAGCACGAAATACTTTTGCTGCAATGAATATACCTGAGAACATCTCATACATCGATACACCTATTGACATCAGAGATACATATCAATATTTTACAGAAGCAAATATGTCAAAACTACGTGAAGCTGGTTATACTAAACCATTTTATAGTCTAGAAGATGGCGTCCAGGAATACGTCAAGGATTATTTGATGAAGGATAGATTCTTTTGAAATAAAATGTGGCCGAAGCATCCAATTGTGGCCGAAGCATCCCTGCTTCGGAAGATATAACATCCCGAAGCAGGGATGTTTCGTCCACATTAATTTGAAGCTAGAAGCTTCGGCCACAATTTTATCCCTTTAGCGCTGCAATCATTTTTTGAG
>JBGSOH010000624.1:0-3566 GCA_041739205.1 Saprospiraceae bacterium | reverse complement strand
GGTTTTTTCAGAAGGATTTTGGCAAGTTCGATACGCATTCTCCATCCACCACTAAATTCACTAGTCGCTCTATTGAAATCTTCTCTGACAAATCCTAATCCCAACAAGGTTTTTTCTACCTCTGCGTCATAATTAATGTCTTCCAGTGAATAAAATTTTTCACCAAGCTCTGAAGACTCTTCTATCAACTTCATGTAATCATCTGACTCATAATCTGTCCTAGTCTCTAGCTCGCTATTAAGAAAAGCCATTCTATCACGCATTTCAAATATCTGCCCAAAAGCCTTGAGCGTTTCTTCAAATACGGTACAGTTGTCATCTGTCAATAAATGTTGTGGCAAGTAAGCAATTACAGCATCTTTTGGCGCACGAATATGCCCACGTGTGGGTTTCTGAGCGCCTGCTATGATCTTCATCATGGTGGACTTTCCAGCACCATTTTTACCCATAAGGGCTATTTTATCATTTTCATTGATGACAAAAGATACGTCACTAAACAAGGTGCTACCACTAAATTCTACTGCCAATCCATCAACAGATATCATACATTATTTTTTTTGAAGCCGCAAAAGTAAGAAAAAGATACAAATCGACCATATTAAATTATAGCCTGTATGCACCTATTTGCCACAATCCGTCTTCCGTCGAGTGTCCACAATACCCATAATCTGCCAAGATCCCGCTAATTTGCATAGTGTAAAAACATTGACACCACAATGACTAAAGATATCATTGATAAAAAACTCATAAGGTGTCCAAGCGATAGCCATATCTCCATCGATCTTTATTTCATAGCTTAGTAATCGTTCATCGATACGAACATTTTCTATTTTAATGCCTGTCAAAGAGATAAATTCTTGGGCAGTTTCGTGGATGATTTTTGTCTCTCCTGTTTTTGATTTCACAATACTTTTTAAAAATGCGTCCGTTGATAGCACACTTTTAACCTTTGTAGAGTCAAAAGATTCCATACCTTCAAATAACAGGTCAACAGTGTTTTTTATAGCCAAACTATCCGATTGTGCCTTCGAATTACCATGGATAACAAATAAAATGCTGAAAATCATAGTATATTTGATGTAAAAACTGATTTCATTCTTAAAAAAGGACATATTCTAGTATTTTATTATTTATTTTGCATTTCGAAAGGCGATGAGTGACTTTATACCCACAAATTTGCAACAAATTAAGTCTTTTTTTATTTCGATAGTAATATCATTTGTCTAAAATAATTTCCATATGTCTGAAAAGACACAAGTTACACCATACGCAGACAAAGACGTGTCCAAAAAAGGTCAGGTCACGTCCATGTTTGACAAAATAGCTCCTTACTACGACAATCTCAATCGAGTGTTGTCTCTAGGAATAGACGTTCTATGGCGCAAAAAAGCCATCAAACTACTTCAAAAAGAGTCGCCAAAAAGCATTCTAGATATTGCCACAGGTACAGCAGACCTTGCCATCGAAGCAGCCAAAGTCATCCGTCCTGACAGGATAGTAGGCATGGATATCTCAGCCAATATGCTAAAAATAGGCGATGAAAAAATCATCAAAAAAGGTCTAGACAAGATCATTTCACTCGAGATAGGTGATAGCGAAAATCTAAAATATGACACAGGAAGTTTTGATGCTGTCATGGCGGCTTTTGGTGTCAGAAACTTTGAAAACTTAGAAAAAGGCCTTGCAGAAATGCACAGAGTATTGCGTCCGGGTGGTACTATCATGGTACTTGAATTTTCAAAACCAAGACATTTCCCATTAAAACAACTCTTCAATACATACTTTAAATACATTTTGCCCGTTATAGGCAAGGTAAGATCTAAAGATGAAAAGGCATACAAATACCTTTATGAGTCTGTACAGGTATTTCCTGATTACGAAGATTTTACCAGTATTTTGAGCAAATTGGGATTTACCCATACAAGTTATAAAGTTTTAAGCGCAGGAATATGCACCATTTACTTGGCAAAAAAATAGTTTTATTATCTCTTTTGATAGGTAGCGCTCATCTGATATTCGGTCAGATAGGTGGTAGAGATAATTACAACTTCAGAGGTTTTAACAAAAAAGCCTACTATTTTGGTATTAATATTGGATTTAATAATTCAGGTTATAAAATCCAACAATCTGGTTTTTTTATAAATAATGATTCCATCAGAGTCACCGAAGGAAATAGTTCTGTAGGTGTCAATATGCATATGGTGACCAACCTTAAACTAGGTGATTACTTCGACTTCAGGTTTTTACCAGGTTTTTCATTTGCACAGCGAGGTATTGAATTTACACCTGTAAACTCGGATGGGCCACCTATTGAAAGAAAACTAGAATCGGTATTTTTTGAGTTACCCTTCCATATTAGATTCAAATCAGAACCTTACAAAGACAAAAGAATGTTTGTGGTAGCCGGTCTGAAATATAGCTATGACGTACAGACCAATTCCAAGTCAAGACAATCCTTAATCAAGATTGCTCCACATGATTTTCAGTACGAAGTCGGTTTGGGTATTCAGATGTTTTACCCATATTTTATCTTCTCTCCTGAGATTAAGTTTTCTAGAGGTTTAGGAAATATATTGCTATACGATCGTGGCCAAAACGAAGCAAGGGTATTGGAAAATGTAGTGTCTCAAATATTTACTATTTCATTTAATTTTGAAGGATAAAACTTTTTTCTTAGCCTCTCATTTTATCTAATAGTTGGCTTAGCTGTTCATATTCTTTATCAGTCAACGTCTTAAGTTGCATATCTGATTCATTGACATCATAAGATATTTTTTCTACGGTTTCATGCCCTTTAGTAGTTAAAGAAATATCCATTTTTCTTTTATTACCAGGACAAACACCTCTTGTCACTAGACCTAGATTTACCAACTTACTTACTAATCTTGTAAGATCACATCCTTTATCAAGCATCACTTCTTTAATGTAGCCTGGTGAAACTGGTTCAGGATATTTTCCTTTCAATATTCGCAGTATATTAAAATGATTGCCTTGTATCCCATGTGATGCAAAGATATTCACATGTGTATCCCTAAAATAATTTGCAGTATAAATAAGGTTTATATAGGCCTTTTGGAATGGGCTTTTAAATTTCTCTTGCCTTATGACTTTTTCTATCTCCACGGTTATTATTAACTTTGCATACTATTAAACATTGCCTTCCACACCCTGAAACGGTGTAGAAGGCTACATTATAAACAGTAAAAAGCAATCTTTGGTTGTCAATTCAAAATCCTACTATTCTTCAAAGTAAATAAAGCCAGGAGCTATACCCGTGGCGAATCGTCCAGTAGCGTTAGTTTCAGGATTGATAAAAAGTATTTCTCCAGCAGAGCTAAAATCTTTTGCATCAGCTAAAAATATTCTATTGGTAGATGATTGGTAATTGATTCCATAAAAGTATCCATCATAAATCGATTCTTCTTCAAAGGTACTGTCAGTAATATCGTGGGCAAATACTTTATTGTCCATCAAAAAGTACATTCTATCTCCATCTTTATCTACTACAAGACCATTTGGACTGAGTGCTATCCCATTAGCATCTTTACCAAATATAAATGAATCTA
>JBGSOH010000589.1:0-2454 GCA_041739205.1 Saprospiraceae bacterium | reverse complement strand
TCCAATCTCTATCGTTTCGTTGTCTTTCTTCTCCCATTGATCCCAACAAGTTGCCTCTAGATCAAATATGATATAACGCATAAAACTTTTTTAGCTTTTATTATCTATATCTCCTCTTCGGTTCTTCAGGACCTTTAAAAGGTTCAAAATCTTCCATCTCCTTGCTTGCAGAGAACAAATAAGATGGTACTTGGCCATGATCAGCATCCGAAACAATCTTCCAAGTACCTTCTTCCTTTTTCAAAATGACATTAAACTTCCCATAATATTCAGTACCCTTTGGCTCTCTCGGAACATAGGAAGTAGCTTTGTAATAACCTATTTCGTAAGCAAAAGAATCTTGCACGGACCTATGTTGAAACCTTAACTCTATAGTTCGTCTCTTCCTAGTAGACTTGTAATAGTCATTTACTTCTTGCTGATGAATAAAATATGTATCTATATCATATTGCAATCCTTCATTTAAGTCCATTCTGACTAACTTAGCACTATGCAAACGCATAAACGCTTCTGTATCCAAATCTTGGTACGACTGTATAAAATGATACCAAACTTGATCATTGATTTGTTCGAATGTCTCGATGTAGGGTTCTTTTATTTCAGTATCATTGTTGATAATCATAATTTGTAAAGCAAGAAAAATAGCGATAAAGCAATTCATATGTAGGATATTGATTTTTACGTATAATTTTAAATATTGGCCCAAAAGTAATATTTTTTCAGATTCAAAATATGTAAATCAACTAAAAACAGACCAAATGTATATTTCTACCTATAACAAACGGACTACAAAAAAATGACTTTTAAACTTTTTTTATCAATCTTTCCAAAACGTCTTGTTTTTTGTTTCGAGATACAGGTACATGTATATCTTTGGACATTACGATTTCCATTCCTTCACCTTTTATGATCTTCTCAATAAAAACATCATGTATAAGCCACGAGGTATGAGGTCTAAAAAAATTTGGGTTATTTAATAACTCTTCCACATCCCTAAGATTTTTTGATAGTAGATAAGGTTTTTCCTTCCCAACACAATATACCGAACAATAACTACCATCTGCCTCACAACAAATAATGTCTTTAACTTGTACGAAAATAATTTCATTCCCTATGGGTAAGAGTATTTTTTCAGGTACTTTAGTGCGACTGAGATAGTGCAAGTGCGTGATTTTCTCGGGTGATAATGTAGTTGATGATTTTTTAACTGCGGCTATCAATTCATCTTTGTCAATAGGTTTCAACAAGTAATCTACTGTATTAAACTTAAACGCTTTGATGGCGTATTGGTCATAAGCTGTGGTAAATATCACCCTAGATTCTAAAGTTTCTAGCTGATGAAGAAGATCAAAACCATTCAACTGCGGCATCTCAATATCTAGAAAAATAATATCTGGTTGGTGTTGCTTCAAATACTCTAAAGCCTGTAGCGAATGATTGAACGTAGCATCTACGACCACTTCAGGACAATATTTTGACAATAAAATGTTGACTACATCCGTGCAATATACTTCATCATCTATGATAACAGCTGTCATGATCCCAAGTGTTTATGAGTTGATAATTATGCTAACTTTTGTGCCATTAGGCTGGCTTAGATCATCGTACAAATCTTCTATAACGATATCTGCTTTGACACCTTGTATTTTTTCCATGAGTTTGATCCTTTCTTCCGTCAATGTAATCCCATAACTCTTGTGCCCATCTCCTGTTTTACTCTTGAGCTTTTGAGCCTTTTCCCTTCCTATGCCGTTGTCTTTGATCTCAATAACGATACCTTGAAACTTCCTATATACACGAATATCCAAGGACTTTATGCCCCAATCAGAAGGCGCTTGTATGAGTCCGTGCCAAATAGCATTTTCTACATAAGGTTGTAACATCAAAGGTGGAATCATAATATGCTCAGTGACAACGTCTTTATCTACATGAATTTGCCATTGAAAACTATCCTGAAATCGCATGGCCTCCATTCCGATATAAAGTTTCAGTGCTTCCAATTCTCTATCCAAAGTTACAAAATCTTCTCTACTTGCATCGAGAATCATTCTAATAAGTCTTGAAAATTTAGTCAAATATTCAGAAGCAGCTTCCGTATTATGAACTAGGATAAATCTATTAATAGAGTTCAGACAATTAAAAATAAAATGTGGATTCATTTGTGCCCGGAGTGCCGTCATTTCTATCTGTGCAATTCTTTCTTTCAGTTTGTTCTTTTCTGCTTCTTCTTTTCTGATATCAGATATCCTCTTTTTATATGCTCCATATCCTACTATAAATATTAATAAAAACATTACAGAATAAAACCAAATAGTCTTCCACCAAGGAGGAACGACTACGACTGTTAAAGTAAAAAGCTCGTTTTCATCATATTTATCCCCTACTTGAACACTGTAAGAACCATGCGCCAAATTGTATAAACTGATCGTATTATTCTCTAGGGATTGCCATGAT
>JBGSOH010000580.1:0-2583 GCA_041739205.1 Saprospiraceae bacterium | reverse complement strand
AAACAAGTATTGGAATATTATGATGCTTTTGAAGTAGGACTCACGGCCACTCCAGACAAAAGAACGATCGGATATTTTGATCAAAACCTGGTAAGTGAATACTCTCATGAAATGGCTGTAGCAGACAATGTCAATGTCGGTTATGATGTGTACATTATAGATACCAAGATATCAAAACAAGGTGCCACTTTGTGGAAAGGGGAATATATAGAACATCGAGAACGTCTGAGTCGAAAAAAAAGAATGGAGCTCCAAGATGAAGATGAAAATTATTCTAAACTGCAGCTAGATAAGGACATCGTAAACCCAAATCAGATAAGGACCATCGTACGTAGCCTAAAAGATCATTTTCCTGAAATGTTCTCTGAAAGATACGACAATAAAGGAGTATTTGAAGTACCAAAAACATTGATCTTTGCTAAGACAGATAGCCATGCAGATGATATCATAAAAATCGTGAGAGAAGAATTTGGAGAAGAGAATAAGTTTTGCAAAAAAATAACGTACAAAACCGATGAAGATCCCAAGTCTATTTTGTCACAGTTTAGAAACGATTATCATCCTCGGATCGCAGTGACCGTAGATATGGTCGCTACAGGTACAGATATCAAACCATTGGAATGTCTGCTCTTTATGAGAGATGTAAAAAGCATCAATTATTTTGAGCAAATGAAAGGACGTGGTACACGTACCATCGATCTGGATAGCTTGCAAAAAGTGACACCAACCGCAAAATACACCAAGGACCACTTTGTCATAGTAGATGCCATAGGTGTGACCAAGAGCTTAAAAACAGAAAGCAGACCTTTGGAGAAAAAACCAGGAGTCGCGCTCAAAGATTTGTTACAAGCCGTAGCTGTTGGCGCCAGAGAAGAAGAACTTTTTACTTCATTGGCCAATAGACTGACCCGACTAGACAAACAAATCACAGAAAAAGAAAAAAAACAATTTGCTGAAAAAGCCAACGGTAAATCAGTGTCTCAGGTGGTAAAAGAACTCTTGAATGCCTATAATCCCGATGTGATTGAAAATATAGAAAGTGCCGTAAAAAAAGACATGGCTGGAGCAGCACCCACAGAAATCGAAGCAACTATCAAAGATAAAATAGAAGCTTTACAAAATGAAGCTGCTAGCGTATTTACAGGTGATCTCAACGAATATATAGAAAATGTACGCAAAGCACACGAACAAAAAATAGACCTTGCAAATCCCGATGAAGTCTTGTATGCCGGATGGGACAAAGACAATACTGCCACAGCACAAGAAGCCATAGCAAAATTTACAGCATGGATGGATGAGCACAAAGATGAATTGACAGCATTGCAGATATTCTACAATCAGCCATACCGCAGACGTGAGCTGACCTACGGGATGATCAAAGAAGTCCTTGAAAAACTCCTACATGACAAACCGACTCTTGCACCTGTGCATATTTGGCGAGCGTACGAAACTTTAAGTCAGTGCAATGGATCATACAAAAGTGAGTTGACAGCCATCGTCTCTCTGATACGCAAAATAAGCGGTATAGACAGCACCCTGACATCTTATGACAAAATAGTAGATAGAAATTTTCAGGAGTGGATATTTAAGAAAAATGCAGGGCAACATAATAAGTTTAATGACGAACAAATGGTATGGCTGCGTATGATCAAGGATTATGTAGTCAATAGTTTCCACATCGAACAAGATGATTTTGATCTAAACCCCTTTAATGCCCAAGGTGGATTAAGTAAAATGTGGCAATTGTTTGGCGATCAAACTGATGGGATTATTAATGAATTAAATGAAGCATTGGCTGTATAAGTTGTCTGAACTTTGATTTTTATGATTATGTGATAAATATGATTAAAGAAGAATATAAATACTCTGAACTGACTGGTAAAATCATAGGATGTGCTATGGAAGTACATAAAGCATTGGGAAATGGTTTTCAGGAAGTGATATACCAAAGGGCTTTAGAATATGAAATGGAATTACAGGGAATCAGTTTTGTAAGGGAGTTTGAAATGCCTATATTTTATAAAGTTAAACCCATAGGTACCAGAAGAGTTGATTTTTTAGTAGAAAGTATAATTAGTGTCGAACTAAAAGCTGTCATATCCTTAGATCCTTCTAATCTTGCTCAAGCTATCAATTATCTGGAAGCCTACAATCTTGAAGTTGGTTTATTAATCAACTTTGGAGAGTCTAAACTTAAATTTCATCGATTGGTTAATAAAAAGTATAAACCCGAATGAAATCAAGAATCTCATGCCAATCAAAATGTCTGAACTATGATTTTTATGATTAACATGATGTGTGTTATTAAAAAAGTAAAAAATAAAATTAGGCATCTCAAAAGAATAAAGCAAATTTCAGGGCAGACAAAGTAAAATCATGAATCTCATAAAAATCAAATACATCACAGTTCAGACAAATGGCAGAATAAATTGTCTGAACTATGATTTTTATGATTAACATGATCCATGTGATTAATAAAAATATAAACCTAAAGAAATCATAAATCTCACAATAATCATATACATCACAGTTCAGACAAAGTAAAATCATGAATCTCACAAAAATCAAATAAATCACAGTTCA
>JBGSOH010000584.1:0-21214 GCA_041739205.1 Saprospiraceae bacterium | reverse complement strand
TCTTTTACAACACTATCTAGCTTTTAGTTTCCCGCTGCCAGATTTTTCTTTTCCTTCTCTGATGTATTTAATTTTTACTTTTTCATCAGGATTGAATGGATTAAGGGCCTCTAAGAGTCCATTGATGGTGAAAATATATTTATCATTGATCTTTAGGATAGTATCACCACGTCTTAGACCTGCTGACTCAGCTGCTGAGCCAGGCACGATATCTGTCACCACCACACCGCTGTCCGTGTTTTCTATCATGACACCTAGACTCACTTTATTGGTGTTTGGACTATCTGATTTTAAATTAAGGGATCTATTTCTACCTTCAGGAAATGATGGTTTGCCATCTCTTTCTTTCCACATCATTCGTTGCCTTTTATCGCCATCTCTTAGTTTTTTATTGATAACGATTCTTTCATCATTTTCTTCTTTTTCCATGTCATTGGCATCGATATGAATACGCATGACATCACCTTCTATCTCTGTGTCTATATCCAATTGTTCTAATTCTTTTCTGATATCTTCAGGCATTTCGCCCTCTCCATCCCATTCCATGGTTTGATCACCTTCCTCATCAGATTTAATGATTTTGTACCTTTCCTTTTTATTACCATTGATAATTTCTGTGGTGATTTCTACATTTTTATTATCTGAAGAATTGATTTTTTTCTCAGACGTAGACTTATCAATACGAATTACTTTTTTCCCTTTTTCATCTGATTCATTAATACTAACTCCTTCTTCTGCTTCCATCTTTTTGATCAAAGCGTCTGCTTCTGCACCTTCTGCTTCCGTTCGGCTCTCTGTAATTTTGCCATTATCGTCTGTTTTTTTTACGATAACTACTTTTTTCTTTGTATTTGTGTCTTGTGCAGTAGCGCTTACTACCAAAGTAAAGACAACTGCAAAAGTCATAATGGTCCTGATAATCATATTTAAATATTTTATTGGTTGTTAATGAACTAAATGTACTACTTAATAAACTCGATATTTTCTTTTTGATTCCTTACCTTCAAATTTAAACTCTAGTTTAGAGTTCTTTTCCAAAGTGGTGCCAGATGTTTCTTCAAATATTCTTTTGTATTTTTGATAAATATTGGTAGGTTGTTTCTCGCCATTTATCTTGAGATGTTTGCCAGTAAGTTCCACTTTATTTTCTTTGTTAGGAATTAGCAACCCATCTCTATTAAGAGCATTTCCTAGTGCTTCACTAAAATTGGATGAACGTCTGCCATAATCCATGTCGTCCATATGATTATCTATGCGTTGACTTTCAGGAAATTCACCGAAAGGCTCAATAAATAAATCGCCATCTTCGAAATCAAAAAATCTCATTTGTGGTGCCATATTTTCATCCAACATATCAGGAAATGCAAAATCAAAATTCATAGAATCTAAACCTCTAAAATCAAAGTTCATCTTGCCCAATTGTTCTTGCATTTTCTGCATTTGTTCTTGCATCTTTTCTTGGTCAAATTCAAATTTTTCAAAATTCATCATGCCCATTCTACCAATGATGGAATCCAAATTTCCTCCTCTACCTAAATTAAACTCAAATGGAGCAGCTTCACCATCGTCTCCAAAAAACATGATACTTCCTTGACCGGATCCAAATTTTCGTGGTTTAACCTCTGAAATAATATCTTCGTATTGATCATAATCCTTCTCGTCTATTTTTTTTCCATCTATTTCCAAATTGGTGATTTTACCATTCTCCATTGATATTTTAAGATCTTGGTCATTGGTCTTTTTTTGAATGGTAATCGATTCCTTTTTAAGTGGCATTGTATCTACCAATGTGATAATATTTGCTTCGATCTCTTGGTTTGTTTCATTCAAATTGTCCACTACAATGTCATGGTCATTCCCTATCATATCTTTTGCAAAAAATGTGACCAACAACAAAATGACCATTGAAGTCAAAATCTTTTCTTTTAAATAATTACGTGTCTGTGTCATGTTTAATATTCTTTTGATGCGTTGAGAAAAAAAACTATCTTTTTTACTAAAATTTAAGGCCAAAATCGGCGATTGACTGCTATTTATTTCTTGCATTTTGACGAGTGTTTTTGCATAGTGTATATTATTACCTATGTACTTGATGGCAAGGTCATCACAACAGTTTTCTCTTTCTACTCTGATATTTGTGCTGATCCACCAAATGGCAGGATGATAGTAAAATAAAATCTCTACCAAGGTCTGCACCATATTAATAGTAATGTCTTTACGGACAAAATGCGCTAGTTCGTGGGCGAGAATTGCTTCTGTCTCCGCAATATCTAATTGATTAATGATGCCAACAGGAAACAAAACAATTGGCTTAAAAAAGCCCAATATCATAGGAGATTTTACATATTTGCTTTCACCTATTTGGATATTTTGAGCTATTTTTAAATGGTTTATGATCTTCCTAAAACTCCTGTATGCGTCTTGGTCAAAAATAGGTGTAGCAGTTCTTGATAAAAACTCTACATATCCGAGCGAAAACAAAAATTTGGATGCAAATAATAATACACCTATCAACCATGTATAAAAAATCGGTTGCTGATATTGGTCTATCCAAGCATACATATCCATCCATAAACTTGTGTTAACAAGTGGCTCAGAACCCATATATAAAACAAAATCTTTCCTCTCAGACATAGTAATCAAATCCGTCCCTGATGTCTCATAGAAATAATACAAAAAAGTACTTAAACTTACCACAAATGAAAAACCAAGACTGCCTAATGCAATCAAATACCTAAGATTGGCTGTGTGATTTTGATATCTTTTTATCAAGAGTGACATGATCAAAGCGATCAATGAAAATTGCCAAATCGAATGGATGATGGACCAAACTAAGGCATTGACTGTGCTACTTTCTAGGATGGATAAGGAATTCATTTTAAGATTGGTTTTCTAGTTTTGAAATAAGTGCTTTAAGGTCCTCCAACTCTTCAGGAGATGATTTAGTATTACCCAGTGCTTGCATCACAAGATTCATTGCAGACCCATGAAATGCCACATTTACAAATTCATTTACAAGGTTATTTTTGGTATCATTCTCCTTGGCTACTGCTATATAAATATGGATTTTTGCAGCAGTATCTCGCTTGACCAGACCTTTTTCATTCATGATCTGCATGAGTTTGAGCGTGGTGGTATAGCCTACATCTCTACGCTCATTTAGCATGTCATTTATATATCTTACCGAAGAAGGTCCATTCTCCCAAAGGATGTGGAGTATCTCTAGTTCAGAATCTGTGGGTTTAAAATTTGACATCTTATTTTGTATTTTTAAGAATATGAATACAAAGATATACGAAGAGCTTCGTATTGTCAAATTTTACTACGAATAATTTCGTACATTTAAGAAAACTTTAACGAAATTGAGGATAAGGTTGAGGTTGAGGTTAAGGTTAAGGCTAAGGTTGAGGTTGAGGTTAAGATTGAGGTTGAGGTTGAAGTTAAGGTTGAGGTTGAGAATGAGAAAGTACGCTAGAAAAGCGAGACGCTGCTACTAACCTATGCTTTTCGAGGATGCTAAGCTTTTTAGTATGCTACTTTTTGCTATATGGAATTTTCTGGAGAAAAGCCATTAGTGCTAGCCCATCGGATGATAGAATTTCAGTGTTTGGTGGTAAATCTTTTTGTAGGTTAGATTTAAGCTCATTTACATCTTTTTGTAATTTCTGCCATGACATTGTTAGTTGTTCTTCTGAAATATTGTCACTAGACTGTATCAATATTTTATCTAAACGATTTTTATCAATTTCCTTTTTAAACAAGGGTTCAAAAGATGGCATCCTAGTTTTGGGTATGAAGGATTCAGGATCTTGTAGAAAACTGTACAACCAAATATCAGGGAATTTCCCACCTAAACCATCGAGACTTTTTAATCGCTTTTTACCATCTTGGTCTAATTTGTGGCATCTTTGGCACTTTTTATCTTTAAATATTTGTGCTCCATACATGACAAGTGGTGATTGTGTCGTGTCTATTGTTGATATATTTATTGGCGCAGACGAATTAATAACCTCTTGATTGTTAAATCCATATAAACAAATCATTGCCAACAAAACTGAATATTGATACATATGAACCTGATTGATATTATTGCTTCGTGCAAAAAATTGAATTCTGCTACAAAAATAGGAATTAAAATATCAACAAGTTCAAAGAATTAATAAAGAAGCATTCAATTGCAAAAATGATCATTCCATAAACAAAAAAAGATGTCACTTTTTCATAAGTGACACCCTAAATTCACAGGAAAAGGATACAAGTTTAATCCGTCAAAGCATTGTATATCACACCATCTGTAATAGTAATTGTGTTGCCGTCAATATCTTTTGTTGTGCCAGAAAATGTAGCACTAGCTTGTGTTATACCCTGACTTGTTTTCGTTTTGGTGATCTTAAACTGTCCCGACCCAGAACTTCCACTCCCAAATCCCCAACTTTTATTATTCACATTATCTAGAAATAAAAATGCACCGCTACTGTCATCATCTAGGATATTTACACCAGATAGACTTGCATTCTCAAAACCAAAACTGGCAATCTGAGATTTATCTCCTACCTTAAAAGTAGCCTGTGCTGAAAAATTATTTTGAAATAATCCTGAGACAAAATTCGTCTCGCCTTTCCATGCTACACCATTGATTTTCATACTGATAGAGCTGACATCGTTATTAGTATTGTTGCCGCTTGTGTCATCATCTTTACCGCAGGAAGCCAATGCTATAAATAAGAAAAAAATTAATACGTTCTTCATTTTAAAAGTATTTATTTGGATTGTTATAAATCTTATTTGGTTGCTAAAATTAATATTTCTAATTATTCTGTTTTTATGACCATTACATTAAAGTTCCAACCTGCTGCCATTGCTGTATTGTCATCAATTGATATCTTCCATTTAGAAATAGCTGAATCAAACCATGTATAAAATGAAATATTTCTATTTATAAATGGAAGTCCACGAGTGATCATAATGATATCTGATGCTTTTTGGTCAGGAAAATTCAGAATCGTAGCGTTGCCTGTAATATTTGCAGTAGAAGTTAAATGCTTAAAGGCACTCTTTGTATTTGCTCCTTGATTTATCTTTATATAACCATTCTGTAGCTCCAATGCAGTACCTCCAGCTACAGATAAATGTTGTAATTTCAATATAGGTTGTGTAGAAGCAGAACCTATAAACTCATTGGTTGGTGCCGTACTAATGATTCCTACTCTTGATCCTTCTACATTTAGACCTTCCGCTGCTTTGAACTCACCACCTATTCCTAGGTCTCCCGCTGCAGTTCCTTTTACACCTATAGATACATTTGTAGGATTGGACTCAGCGTGGCCCATTACACCTACTCGATCGCCTTGACCTTCGCCTTCACCATAGACACCAATACTTGTCGTAGCCGTTCCATCTGTATTGCTACGTCCTACTACGCCTATACCATATGCTTGGCCATCGGTACCTGCATGACTATCATTACTTACTGCCATTAATCCGACACTCGAATGTGACTGAAAATATCCTCCCATAGGTCTGTCTTGATGACCATATATTTTTGAGTAAGTCCTAACATCTGTAAGATACATAGCATCAGGGTTAATCTTGGATTCCACATAAATACCCTTATTGCCACCTTCGAAAAGACCACCTATACCATAACCTTTGTATTCTCTAATAGTAGCCCCTGTTGGCAAAGAAATACCTTTTACACCTATTCCATCATAACTACCTATTCCATCATAACTACCATGCACACCTGTAATTCCATTAACACCAGATGTTGCAGAGCCTAATACTCCTGTATTTTTTCCTAGACCTACCACACCTGTACCACCTGTAAAATATCCTGCAACGCCGATATTTAAAGACGTCGCTATGATTCCATTCAAGTCACCATTCGCCTCGATAGCCGTATTGCCCGCATCGATCTTTATACCAATACCAGAATCGGTATAAGGTCTATTGTTTATATCCAATGCGATCGGGTCAGTAAAGGTGGAAGCACTTCCTTGAATTTGTATTTTTACAGCCTTAGATCCATCAGTGATATTTTGGGTAATAAAACTAGCCGTAGTATTCGCATTTTGTCCAGCAACGGTCAGTACAGTATTGTCTAAAACTGCTATACTTCCAGGTTTCGAACTTATCAAAACTTGGGAATGTGTATCTTTATTTTGGAGCATGGATGGGCGCAAGACATTGGTTTGCCAGTTTGAACCACCACCAACAGTAGGCATCTGCCAAGTGGCCAAACCTGATGCATCGGACGTCAATACTTTGCCAGCACTAGGAGCACCACCAGATATCTTAACTTGTCCATTGACTTCCAGTTTTGCTGTGGGTGTAGGTGTGCCGATACCTACATTTCCGTTTTCCGTGATCAATGCATTGCCCGAAGCGGAAGTAAAGTAAGCACCGTCGCCTGTATTAGATCTGAAATATCCGCCAAACCCAGCGCCAGAAGCATCAAAAAAAGCAGCATCAGAATTACCAACTCCTATGCCTATTATGCCTTTGGCCCCATTATAACCCACACCTTCTACACCAGCAAACCCTGAGCCAGCAGAAGATGTTCCACCCACTCCCGTCGTAACATTAGAAGTGCCACTAAGTCCTGCCGCATAAAATCCCGAACCGACCGCAATATTTCCATATATACCTGAAATAGCGGCCCTACCATTTCCAGTTTGTGTGATTTGAAATACATGGTCAAGTCCTGAAGTATTTGCACTGCCAGTATATGGTAAGGAAAAAGAACTTCCTGGATCTCCTTTGTCTCCTTTATCCCCTTTAGGACCTGTAAGACCAGTCGCACCAATGTTTCCTGTGTCTCCTTTATCGCCTTTTGCACCTGTCTGCCCTTGGACACCTTGGATGCCTTGATCTCCTTTTGGTCCTTTGATTTGACCAACATTTGTCCACGCACTTCCTGACCACACATGTCCATTACCGTCATTTTGGGTAATGTACATATCACCTATCAATCCAGCATATGGTATTGGTAATGAAGATGCATCAGACAAAGAACCCACAATCTTTACACCACTACCTGCATCCCCTTTATCACCTTTGGGTCCTGCAACACCTTGGATTCCTTGATCTCCTTTTGGACCAATTGATCCAGTATCGCCTTTATCACCTTTATCCCCTTTGGGTCCATCGCCAGATGAGTTGATCGAACTGATGCCTATTTCCCCATAATTGGTGCCGCCATCATTACTACATTCTACTAAAAGAAATCGTTTTGTACCAAAATCAACATTTGCAAAAATACCCGTCACAGGTGTACCCTGCCCTACTGTCACACTTAACCATCCGTAGGCATCCGTGATTGGGTTTTGCGTTTCTCGATAAAGCACACCCGACGTTTCCGTTTCAAGAATGGTAAAACGCAGATATACTGGCGTACTTACTTGTGGATTTCCACCTGCATTTCTGACGATAGTTTGATAATTAAATGATTGTCCATAAGAGACTATTGAAAAGCATACAAATAGTAAACAGTGGAATAAATTTTTCATTTTTATTATTGTTTTATGAATTTAGTAATAAAAGTTTTGTTAGATGGTGTTTTGGTTTTTAGGATATAATATCCTGGTAAGAGCCGGTGGATGTCAATAGTGTTTAATGAATTTTCTTCTATGGATGACCTAGCTATCAATTGTCCCAACTGTGTATATATTAAGACTTCTGCAGGTTCATTATTTAGCCATTCGATGGTGATAACATCAAAGGCAGGGTTTGGGTAAATAACAGCATCGAATACACTTTCGTCTTTTATAGCCGTAGATAGCACACGATCTGTCAGTGGTGAGGTAAAATACAAACCTCCACTTTCACCATAGAGGGGCAAAATCACACCTACTAAGTTCTGCGTTGTATTGTCTCCACAGCCTCCTTCAAAGTAGGTTGTGGCAATTACAGGACTGTACAGACATTGGCATTGTATATTATGTCGGACACCAAAAATAATCAAAGGAATAACAATAAAAAGCAATACCTTTCGAAGGTTAATTTGCACCCAATCTTTTGATAAGATCATATTTTATAATTTACATTATGCATCAAAATTGATAATGCAAAGGTATGTCGGATCAGTATCGCCAGGAAAAAAAGGGTGTCACATGAAGATGTGAGATATTACTTTTAAAATTGAAGCTAAGAGTAAGATGTTACGATTAAGGACACCCGAATCCAGGCAAACACCCTTCTATAGAACTACCCGCGTAGCTGATAAAAGCACCTGATCCAGATATCCTATGACCAAAAAACTGGAGTGTACCATAATTATTGAAAGTCGAACCTGAATGATTAATCAATCCCATATTAGAAACATTGTAAAAAGATCCTGGAGTGGGAAATGTCCAGGTCTGCGCTGCATTGTTATTGATGATACCACCAGATAGATTCTCTACAAACCAACCTGGCAAACCAAAAGCATTGATAAATAAATCGCCTTGATTATTAAATGTTCCATTGTTTTTTATCGTACTTCCTGAGATATTATTGGCATTAAAAGAGCCATTTCTATTTATGGTTCCCGAATTGTTTATGGCATTTTCGGTAGCAGCATTCATGTCCAAGCCATTATTGCTGTTTATCGTCAATGTACCTCCAGATAAATTTCGAATGCTACTTTGAGACGTAACGCTGATATAGAGAATTGCATTTCCAGTCATGTTCAAAGTGTTGCTATTTTCTACTCCATTGCCATTGATATATTGAATATTTGTGTATGAATCGTCATTAAAGTTTAAAGTACCCACATTACGGATTCCAAAAATAGTTCCACCAGTAATATTTAACTGTACATTATCATTTACTGATACTGAAGATGCAGTCGCTATACTCATAGACCGACAAGTGACCATCATGCCCACACCACCTGCTGTGACCATCATACCTGTAGGAATAACGACATCCACACAATACCCAGGTATTATGGCAGGTGTCCAGTTGGTGGCATCAAACCAATCAGAGCTGGCACTTCCATTAAATGTCACTGTCGCAGGTGGAAAATCTTCGTCAATGAGCCCATCACAGTCATCGTCTATGTTGTTACAAACTTCAAATGCAAAAGGATGAATGCTACCTTCGTTGTCATTGCAATCATTATCTAAAGCCACATATCCAAAGATTGGATTACAATTTACTATACTAACAGCTGCATTACCATATCCATCGTTATCTAAGTCTTGATACCATGCGGGTGCAGGATTAGTGCCTGTGGTCATACCGTCGCAATTGTAATCTTTGTCATTACAAATTTCTGGTGCGCCAGGATATACATCAGGATTGGTATCGTCACAGTCTGTACTAAAAAGTGAGTAACCAAAAGGCGCAGCCATACATTCTACCAAAAATGGAAACGCAACATCACCGTATCCATCATAGTCAGTGTCTGCATAATAGGTAGTAGGTGCGAAAATGGGAAGGGCAAATTTCAATTCATAAACATCTTGCCCGCAGCCATTGCGTTCTACGGAAATATAAAGTGTAGTGAGTCCATGACAGGCAACATTGGGCGTAAAGATTTTATTTGCAAAATCTAGATTTCCTGCCGATATGGTCAGTCCTGCATTGGTAAAAACTCCAGTAGAAGTTTGACTTATATTGACCAAACTTCCTGTAAATATATCAATAATTGGGGTATCTGCGCACTGCTGGCCTTGTACCTTCTTCAGATGAATACCATTATTGGCCGAAGGCTCTGGCATCATAGGTGGTGGAAAACCTATGAGCTCCACATTACTATAAAAAATTCCATGATTACTAAAAGTGCCTAATAATGGAATATCACTATGCGTATGCTTAAAAACACCATAATTATACAAAGTACCTTGATTGGTAAAAAGTCCATTGTTTAAGATACCATCACTGTTTAGATTGTTCAAATTGATTTGTCCTGTAGCTTGATTGGTAAAGGTGCCTGAATTATAAATTTTCCCTTTATTGCCTATGATACCATGATTGATAAATGTGCCCCCGAGATTATTGAGCCAATTGGTTTCTTGATCAAAATTAATGGACCCTGACGATTGATTAATAAAACCTGTTTTACCAGATTTTTCCAAAAAACCAAAGTTATTGCTGTTCCAATTGAGCATACCATTATTGATGAAAGAAATGGTATCCATACCGAATGATGAAAGAATCAAACTTGCTCCCATTGTTCCATTAAAATTGATCGTGCCATTGTTTATAATAGCTCTACTGTCATTTACATACAGTCCTTCTCCATTGATATTTATAGTACCATTATTCACAAAGTCACTACCGAACCACAAACGAATTTTGTCATCTACTATTAACGTAGCGCCGCTAGATACCGTAAAATCCCAATAAGACAATATTTCATTGACATGCACTGCGGCCCCGGAGGGTATGCCTACGGAGTCCACCGTCAATAAAACCGCATAATCATTGACACCCGGAAGACAATTGCAATCCCAATTTAACGGATCCGTCCACGTATGTTGATCTCCACCTCCATCCCAATTGATGGTGGTAGCAGAAGCAGTATTAACACTTATGATAAAGAAAAAAAATAAATACATTAGATGTTTCATATTATGTATTGTTTTGAAGTCAAACTACATATTGTTACACAAAATAACATACACTGAATTGCTATTAAAAAAATCTTTTCGTGTTGCAAGACGAAAAATTTATGGAATCCCTGTACCACAGGGAGCAATATAAGCTTTTAAGAGTGTACCATTATCTCTTGCTTCAAACCCTTCAGTAAATTCAATATAATTACCAGCTTTAAGGTAAACATCTGTACCATAGCCTCCATAAATAAGAGCATTGGATGTTAATGTTTGAGACGCCTCAGCAAAATACCAGCCCCTTATGAATGAAATTGTCATATAGTTAACATCGCAAGTGCCATTTGCAGTAGGAGCCTGCCATACGCCTCGTCCAAAAGTACCAGCCCTTATAATATTGTTTGTCTCATATAATACCAAATCGGTGATTGGCACCATAGGCAAGTTGTTTCTAAAAGGAAGCCAGGTTGTCGAACCATTTCCCTTATAAAACACTCCTATGTCAGTTCCTATATATACTTCATTATTCGATGATACTTCAATGGAAAGTATGGGGGTATTTGGTAGATTGTAGGTAAAATTGGTCCAACTTGCACCACCATTATTGCTGAAGAATATCTTTTCATCAGCAGTAAATCCTCCCATAGAAATATAAACAAAATTATCCAATATTGGGTGAACGCTAATATCTGTAATATAGTCAGAAGTTGGAAATCCAGTATTAAGATCGATCCTTGTAAAAGCGTCCCCTAGCGCGTCCAATCTATGCATTTTATGGATTCCAGCATCTGAAACTCCGGAGACATATAATCTATTTGGATTTGATTTGCACATTTCTATGGATTGATTAGCTGGGTAATTAGTATATGTAATATATGTAGTGCCTTGATTATTTGATTTAAATAACACTGTATCTCCTACAAATATTATATTCCCATCTGTAATATGGGTACCGATTTTATGAAACCAATTACTTGTTGGAGAGATATTGTCATTATTAGCTCCGTTATTATAAAACCTTCTAACATATCCATTAAATGAACAATAAAATCGTGTGGAATCATTTGGATTAAACATAGTCTGAAAACCATCTGTACCTACAACATGATCCATTAAAAGCGAATTGGTATTTCGAAATTTAGTACCATTGTCCTGGCATCCTCCTGCAAAATAATTTAAATTATTTCTATATCCGGCTATATGGTAAAATTGAGTGGTATGTATACTTCCACTCAAATTTGTCCATGTATTACCAAGGTCTGTCGTTTTATAAAAACCTCCATCATTAGCTGTAAATAAATGCCCGGTATGTGGATTAAATTCTACATCATGTATATCTGGATGAACATAAGATGAAGATGAACTATTTGTGCCATAAGTAGTAATACTGGTCCAATTAACACCAGAATTTATTGATTTATTAACGACTAAGCCGCCCATTACAACAAGATTGGCATCGCTAGGGCTAACGGTAATACAGAAATCGTAAAATGATTGATGAAAATCATCTAACCCTCCTTCTCCACCAAAAATATTTGGCGTAGTAGATTGTGGATTAAATGAGTTACCACTATTTATTGACATAAATAATCCATTAAAAGTGCCTGTGCCAGTGGTCGGACCACTTAATACATACACTCGATTTGGGTCTGCTGGACTTACTCCAATACCTTTTCTACCAAAAGCACTGATGTATTGTGTCGTATAGGTGTAGAATGTACCATTATCAATAATTTTATAAAAGGTTACTCCATTGACAGCATAAACTATATTTGAGTTCGGCTTAAACTTTACATCATATTTTAAGCCTTCATTGACTAAATTCCATGTTGTACCTCCATTTATTGTACGATATAAGCCAATTGTAGTAGCTATATACACTTTATTTTCATCAAGATCACTTACAGTTAACTCATAACCTGAAAAGTCTAGATTAGATATACTTCCAGTGGAAAGCCATGTATCACCGGCATCATATGATTTATAAACACCCGTGCTATACAGCACTCCGCCACCTACTGCACAACCAGTCAACATATAAACTATATTGGGATTGGTTTTTGAAAACGCAATTCCACTTACACCCAATGATGGAAAATTGTGAGTAGTACAATAAAAATTATTGCCTCCATCATTACTTTTCCACACACCTCCTGCTGGTGTTCCTACCAAAACAATATTTGGATCAGTAGGATGGAAAGCGATTCTGTCAGTCCTTCCTTTGCCAATATAATTATAGGATGTTGGAGGTGAGATGTGCCCAGTGGGGCCATTAAATTCCCATTGTGAATTAGTACTTCTGGAGTTTGCACTTTCTGATCTTTTTACTATTTCATTGGCTTCCATATTTTTCTTTGCATAATTACAGATATTACCATCTTGATTTAATCTTTGTGATATGTACCATTGATGTCGCTTCCAATGTTTATATTTCATATCTTCAGGATGAAGTATAAGGTAATTGTTAGATATACTGTCATAATAGCTTTCAGCAATTTTACAAATCTCGCTATATTTTTTTAGGTTTTGTATTCTTTGTTTTAAGCTTACTTTTGGAATTTTGTTTTGAATTAAATTTCCTTGACTTAAACTTATAAATGGAATGATCCCAATTAATAGTATCAATATTATATTTTTCATTTTACTTTCGATTTTAATAGTTCAATTTGTTTTTCCTGCTCAATAATGTACAAGGTAAGCTCTTCTATTTTTCGCAATAAAATTTTCTGCATTTCCCCAATAGAAAAACCATCTATAGATACGTCTTTGGCAGAAGGCACATCTGGTAAATGCTTACGGTTAGTTATATACTTTTCTACATCTCCTAGCGGCAAAAGTTTATATTCCGAATCAAAGACATAATCTGGCCACGCTGTTGAATTTTGTATTCTTAATTCTTCAGCGATAATCTTACCATCCACTGCAACTTTGTAACCTGCGGGCACATTGGGCGTACCTACTGAAATTGTTGTGAGTGCATTAATATTTCCACTAAAAGATGCACCACCTTCAGCGAAAAAAAATACTTTCCTATTATTAGTATTAGTCCCACCACCGACAAAAGTTAAACCCTCTTGACCAAACGCATTATAGCCAACTCTACCTGCATTAACTTCTTTCCCGACAACTCCTTTTCCAAATTCAAAAATCCCTAAACCTCTCATAGCAACATTGCCATCAACTTCCAATCTATCTGTTGGGTTAGGGACATTAATTCCAATATTACCATCCCGTTTTATTGAAAAACGATTAAAGACAGAAGCTGTGCCTCCTGCTGTGGTGCTTGATGGAGATGTATAAATGTTGAAAGTACCGCTGCTTGGCTCCATTTCTATTCCTGCGGTATAACCAGTAACCATGGTTTTTCTACTGGAATTATAATAACTATTTAAATGAACCCCAGGAAAATTACTCTCAATTGAAACACCAAAAGTTTCATCTCCAAAGGTAGCATGTGCATTGCCTATTTTTTTATATACTGAAAGTGCCCCCTTTGACAAAAAAGGAAAAGGTGGAACAGACCCTAATGTGATAACTCCAGTTGGTTTAATGGTCATAATATTTGCTTGATTATTTTCAGAAACATCAGAAGTTGATGAAAATTGAAGTCCTGATTCTTGGATAGAAGAAAGGATTATATCAGTACCTGTATTTGTGTTATCAATCTTATTGCTAAAAATTATTTGTGATGTATCTAAGTAGTTATTACTTTTTAATTTTAGTTTGACAATAGGTGATGCTGCTATTTCTAGTTTTGTAGATGGTGAAGTAGTGCCAATGCCAACATTTTGAGCTGAAATCGAAAAGGCCATCAGGATCAAGCTTCCGAATACTAAATGAATTTTTTGTACCATTTTAAATTGTTTTTTGATTTATTAGTAAATATATTTCTCTTATATTATTATGCTTTTTATTTTGTTCTAAGATCATGAGATAATTTAAAAAAGCTTTCAAAAATTTATAGGGTAACATATAATTTATAAATTTTGTATTTTAAGTATATTCTTTTTATCCCTACTAACTGGTATTGTATGACCGCCGATCAACTTGACAGCACTTTCATGTGTAGACAATACGATATTCGTTATATGACTTACATTGACCACATAACTCTTGTGGATTCTGAAAAAGGTTTGCGATGGCAGGCAGTCTTCTATTATTTTTAGTGTTTTGGAAAGCAATTTTTTCGAACCATCCTTATAAAAAATTTCTGTGTAGTTGCTTTCTGCTTTAAGATACAAAATATCTTCCGGCATACAGCACTGATAACCACCAGGCACAGGAACCATAACACGACCTGACGCTTCTACAGCAGCATGAAGTGACATCTTTTGGCAAATGATGATTGGATCAGCATTTACACTCAAATTTGCCACAGGAAATGATTGTTTAACTAGTTTCATTTTATCACCACTATATTTGGCAACAAAATTATGCCTTAAGTGCAGCAGTACCAAAATTGCCCTGTCACATGATGATGTGAGATTGACTTTTAGACTAAATTTAACATAGAAACTAAAATAAAAATGGAAAGTGCCTATTCTTCATAGGTAATCAATATTCTCAAATTTCGGTCTGCTATCTCAGTACCGTTAATGTTGTAAATAATAATGTTTCCATCTAGCAATTCATATTGATAGTTTAAGCCACTCAAAGATGTAAAGTTTGGCGGAACTACTCTAGTTGGACTAGCGGGAAAACCTTCAAGTTGCCATTCCATGAAAATTTCGATTTCTAGGATTTTGGCAGCATTAAGACCATGTGGAATCAGCTTATTTCCGTTTAAAGATGGGCCAGTATTGACTATTTTTTTCATTTTGATAGAGGGTACTTCGGACGAGTATCCTCCCATTTTAGTGAATCCTTGTACCACTGCATTATTTCGAACTACAGTCTTTCCATTGAGTAATAAGCTATCAGCTGCAAAGTCACCATAAATGAGGGAATTATTTTTGTTAGCGTTTGAATTTTCTATGAATAACTTATTGGATCCTGATTCAACTGATCCAGCTCTATTGCCTATAAAAACATTGTTGCTACCTGTCGTATTGCTGGCACCTGCGTGAGCTCCTAGAGCGACATTATTACTACCTGAATTATTATTGATTAGTGTACTATCACCAAGTGCTGCATTTTTTGATCCATATACATTGGCGCCGCCACTATTTGTACCGATCAACACATTCCTATTACCAAGTATAGAATTGATGGTTCTATATCCGATAATTACATTCTCTGCTATGCTATCATTAAGGCCGAAAAAAAATGCATTTGCCTGTCCTATAAGCACATTTCTGGATCCTTTCGCAATATTTGCTACTGAACCAAAACCTACATTTTCGCTCCCATTTGTAAGATTTCGGAATGCCGAAAAAGCAATATTGTGATCACCATTTATTAATTTTGACAACACCCTATCGCCCAATCCATGGTTTCCTATTGGGTTTATAGCCTTTTCCAAAACATAGTTTCCTATTGCCATATTTACCTGTCCGATGACATTAGTCTTTAAAGAATTTTTGCCGATGCCAAAATTATTTGTACCATCTACATTATTATTAATAGCAAAACCTGTATTTATCAGTGCACTATCTCCTATAGCAAAATTTCCTATAGCCCTTATATTTTTGGACAGTGCATCTCTACCAATAGCAATAAGTCCATTAGCAATGGTATCAGACTGTGCAGCACGTGAACCTATAGCTATCGCACCAGAGCCTCTTCTGTTACTTTGTAAAGTTTTGAATCCGAGTGCAGTATTATCGTTAGCTATTGACAATTGATCATACATAGCTACATAACCAAAGCTGGTATTTCCATTAAGATGATCTATAATCCCTGCTTTATTATTATCTACCCTAAAATGTAGTGGCTGATTATCTTTGGTACCTATAAAATTTGTAAGTGGATTGGTACTAAGATTGCCCGTTAAAGACCAACCATTATTAGCAATAGGTGTCAATAAATAGTAACCTAATGGACCTCTACAAATGAACTCTTTAATTTCGTTTGGAAGAATTAGAGCATTCGTATTTGATGGATTTAATGTTGCAACTTGCGATGAAGTATTTTGGATGATCAGTCGCTTGCCATTTACAAATTCAGGCGCATAAATGGTGATAGGTCCTGTAACTCCTACATTTGTGATTACAACATAAGATGCGTCTATGGGTATATTGACATTATTCATAAAAGGATCTATCTCCACACTTCTGTGTGCAAATGCTCCATTTATATCTAGAGAAACCTGAGGGTCAGTATTATTGATACCTACATGCTGAGCAAAGGAATTATGTATAAAAAAAATAGAAATAATTAATAGGACAGCATATTGTTTCATAAAGCTGGTTTTGTGGTGGTTATTCATTTAAAAGACTATTTGTACTTAGAGTATGGTTAAATTTAAACTGCAAACATAAATGATAAGTTTCTGCCACCCTAAAATGAGCTGTCACATGATGATGTGAAATATGAAGGTAAAAGTTATTTAAGCGAGAAATTAAAAAATTAGGTTCGATAAAAAATTGATTCAAAATGCTAAAACTAGTTAAGAACATTTTGCCTGTATGATTATAAACTTAAAATCAAAACTAATAAAAATAAGCGTGATTTTTTTGTATAGTAGTTGACCGCAATTAAGAGTATGTTTAAATTTTTAGGATTAATGAAATGGTGGTCCCTTTATTTGTTGTTTCTATATCTATTTTACCATGCAATGCCTTCGCTCTACTAGCCATATTCTTTAAACCATTGCCTTTAGAAATGAGTAAAGGATCAAATCCCAATCCATTGTCCGCAAACTTGGCTATCATTTTTCCTTTTTCAAGTTTGAAAGCAAAACTTACTTCGTTAGCTTTACTATATTTTGCGGCATTGTTGATAGACTCTTTAAAGATTAGATAGAAGTGTCTACGATTTTCAGGGTTTAACTTGATATTATTGGGTACATCATCTACATCAAAAACTATTTCTATGCCCAATGGCTCTAAAGTATCAATTGCAAATTCTTGAATTTTTCCAATGATATTTTTCAGACTATCATTTCTAGGATTTATGCTCCAGATGATTTCTGACATGTTGCTCATAACCTCGGCTGTTTTGTCAGCTATGTTTTGAAATGATGGATTGGATGCGCTTCTCATTGCTTCACGCTCACTCATCATCCGTATATGCGAAAGTGTACTTCCCATATCATCATGCAGATCACGTGCTATATTGTGACGTAGTTTCTCCAATTTTTCCCTTTGCAAATCTCTATACTTGAAGAAACTAAAGATTATAAATGATATCAATGATATAACCAATCCATTAAACCACCATGTTCTCCAAAAAGGAGGAGCAATATTTATATAAAGTAAAAACTCATTAGGGCTCTCTAATCCAAAGCTATTTTCAGCCCTGACTTTAAGCAAATAATGTCCATATCCAAGATTATCAAATTTTAGGTGATTTTCATTCATTAGTATCCAATGTTGATTCTTACCTACAATTTGATATTGATAGGTATTGTCTTGGGAATTGGTAAAACTCAAATTTGAAAAATATAAATCGATATTATTCTGATCATGCTGCAAGCTCAATGTTTGTCCAGAATCTGGTATTACATCTATTGTAAAATTGAGAATTTTCATATCTGACAAAATAACTTTTCCTGGTTTTGCTAGTTTCAGATCATCTATATCTATACTATTAATATATAGATTTTGAGAAATATAAACAGTATGGGTCTTTTCAGAAAAGGCAATTTCTGGCGCTGAAGTGCTGCCCATATTTGAATTAAAATATGTAAATCTACTGATAGTATTGGTATTTGGATCAAATCTAGCTACACCTATATCTGATGACATCCAAACGATCCCTTTGTGGTCTTTTATCACACTACCAAAGATGCCTAGCGGTTTGTCATTATAAGATTGGAAGATTTCAAATGAAGGTATATCATTAGAAATATTGACTACACAAAACCCATTAAACGATGTGATCATCAGTTTATCAGGAGAGATACTTGCTACAGATTCTAGGGATTTTAATAGCTTAAGTATTGGATACTTGTCCTGTGCAAATAATTTTATATCTTTAGAAAGTGGATCAAAACTATACATTGCATCGTCTTCTTTATATTTGGCGGTAGAAAATATCCATAATTTTCCTTTTGTATCTATAGTAAATCTGAAAGCAAAATCTGAGAGTTTGTGCTTATCTAAAAAGCTACGAATTTCTTTAATTTCATTGATTTCACTTTGCTTACGATCATATTTATACATACCGCTAGTAGATCCTAAATAAAGATTGCCATCCGTATCTTCTAAAATTTTTAGAATCATTGGTGTCTTATTTTTACCAATATTAAAATTAGGATGGACTAGCTTATTTGCTGTCAAATCGTAGCCTATAAATCCTTTCATTTCTGACGAGAGCCATAAAACATTTTTGCTATCGATGTACAAAACATGTGGTTGGACCTCGGAGCAATATGGTTTTAATATGGGCGGAATATTTAGATTCTTCTTATTAACTTTATCGTATCTGTAAAAGGATTTGTATCCTACTCCAAACCATAAAATACTATCTTTTGGGCTACTTCTTTCAAAACTAATCTCCCCTAAAATCCATTCAGGTTGACTATTTGGTAAGGTTACATTGATCACTTTTACATTTTGTTTGAACGGATCATACCTATGTAGTCCTCTATACGTACCGATCCACAAACCTTCTGTGGCTGTGGGCTTAAAACAAAATCCAGCACCTATTATGCCTTTAATATCGTCATGGTTTGAAGTCTTATAATTTTTAAATTTTTTATGTTGAATATCAAAAGTTTTGACGCCATCTGTAGTTCCTAACCAAAGTATATTTTTTTCATCTTTAAAACCAGACTGATGAATAGTTATTACGCCATTTTGAACTTTTGATTTATCCGCAAAATTATATTCAACCATTTCTTCAGTAGACATATCAAATCTCATTAATCCACTCACCCAACAACCTATCCAGATGGCTTTGTTTTGGTTGTCATAATACAAGCTCAAAAAACCATCGTCAAAACGTATATTGGGATCATGATTAGGACGGTGAAAGTTTTTAACAGTACATTGTTGAGCATCATATCTCCATAAACCGTCATTTGATGCAAGCCAAAAAATACCATCATCGTCTATTTCAATATCGTAAATTCCTGATGCTAAGTCTTTTTCAGGTATGATTTCTTGATTTAAGTGCACATTTTTTCTTTGCGAATACAGTAATCCTTTATTGGTTCCCATCCACATGACATCATTTTTTTCATCATATTCCATGCACCTGATGTCGAGTTTTTTTTCATTGTCTATATTGGTAGGAATGTTTATTTTTTTACTTTTTCCAGTTTTAGTATCAAAAATATTTAGATCCGGTAATGCAGATACCCACAACTTACCATGTTTATCATCCAATATATTTCTGATATAATTAGATAAGATCGTAGTTGAATCAAATGGATCTGATCTGAAAGACTTGAACTTATGACCATCATATCTCAATAAACCTTGTTCTGTTCCTATCCATAGGAATCCATCATTAGTTTTCTCTAGGCACAACGCTTGTGAAGCATTAAATCCCTGTGGCGCACTATAATGATCAAAAATAATCGATTGCTGCATAGTTTGTCCTGATGTCTTTTGGAAGAACAAAAAAACACAGATACTTAAAACCAAGGCAATATGAAGGTTTTTTAAGGTCAAGACATTGATGACATTATTGATGGATTAAAAGAAGGAATAAAGCTAATTCTTTTTTTCAATAAATACCTTATGGACTGCTTCTGTGACGGAATGAACGTGTAGTTTTTCGTAAATTCGCTTGACGTATGTCCGTACTGTATCTATGCTAATGATCATCTCTCCTGCTACCATTTTGTAACTAAGCCCTTTGGACAAGTGTTTTAATATTTCTACTTCTCTCTCAGAAAGATTGTAAGTAGATTCTGACCCTTTACCTGCGGCAAACGGCAATTGTAAAACCTTTCTAGCTATCGAAGGACTGATAGGTGCACCACCATTTTTGACATCCTTAATCGCGGTCAATAAGGTAGCGAGAGAATTTTTTTTAAGTAAATATCCAGTAGCTCCTGCTTTTAATGCATTAAATATGCGATCATCGTCATCGAACACAGTATTCATGATGACTTCTACGTCAGGGTAATGCGACTTTAATTCCATAACACCTTCTATACCTGTACGGCCCGGCATGTCTATATCCATGATGATGACTTCAGGCGCAAAAGCCTTAGTATTCTGCACGACATCAAGGCAGTGACCAAACTCTCCAGCTAACTCAAACTCCTCAGACTCTCTGATGATCGATGCCAAGATCTCTCTTAATCCCGCATTATCTTCGTAAATAGCCACCCTTATCTTATTGCCCATTATCGTTGCATTAATTATGGGCAAAAATAGTTATAAATTTAGTGATTTTCGTTTTTAGTGTGTCACATGATGATGTGAGAGAATGAGGATAAGGTTGAGATTGAGGCTAAGGTTAAGGTTAAGGTTTAGGCTGAGATTAAGGTTTAGGTTTAGATTAAGGTTAAGGTTTAGATTAAGGTTTAGGTTTAGATTAAGGTTAAGGTTAAGGTTTAGGTTGAGATTAAGGTTGAGATTAAGGTTGAGATTAAGGTTAAGGTTGAGGTTGAGATTGAG